>NZ_CAUVXI010000069.1:0-1911 GCF_963555845.1 Protofrankia sp. Cas8
GCGTTGGCCAGCGCTTCGCGGAGCGCAAGCAACGGGATCTCGGGTTCGTCGAGGCGCACCATGCTGTCCGGGTCAAGTTGGGCCGCGATCGGCAGGTGCTGGCGGCAGAACTCCTCGGCACGACGCAGCAACGCAAAGGCGTTGCCGTGTTCCTGCCGCTCGTCGACCATCCGCTCGCCACGGACAACGCCACGGAACCTCGCCAGCTTGATCAGACACTGAGGATAGTCCGGCAGCAGCCGATCCGATCTTCCGAACAACGCGACCGCAGCGTTGATGATCCTCCCGTTCTTGACCAAACCGAACCCGCGCAGCACTTCGACCGGGTCACGGCTGAACGGATCGCCGATCCGGCCACGGGCTATGGCGTCTTCCAAGGTTCGGACGATCTCGCCAAAGTCGAGATCGTCAAGAGTGAGTTTCGCCGGCTCGATCTCCCACCGATCGCTGGCATGCACCTGTTCGAGGAACAGCCGCTGGTACTCCTCGCGGCCCATCTCAGTGGTGACAGCGCCGACTCGCTTGTACGCGGTTCCCCGGTAACGGTACGGCCGGTAACGACCTTGCCTGACAGTCACCACGATGACGTGGCGACCCGGTTCGATCTCGACAGTCTCGATCGTCGGGGTGACCTCCGGATCGAATGCCCGTAGCGCCTCATACAGCTTCTCCAGCGGGCGATCTGGCTAACCTCAACGGGAACATACGTAGGGGTCACACCGCGACGGTAGCCCGCCACCATTGCACCGCCTTCACCGGCAGCGGCTTCGCCACGCCCTGACCGTCTCTCGCTCATGGGATCGCCGCAGTGCACAATGCGAACCGTGCAGACGTGGACGATCACGAAATTCCCCACTCTGGTAATAATCTACCGATAGACCGCACGGTGATCCTTGTGGAGAACCCAAACCGCACTGACACGCGCAGACCTGGGATTCCTGCTCTCATGTGAGGGCATCAGGCCGGCCTGCTACCGGCTCTACGACGGTCTCGAAACCGGCGAATGCCACGTGCTCGACCACGCGCCGGCCGGGTGGGAGGTCTTCTACACGGTGAAACCGGCCTTTTCCAGCGCCTTGACCACCTCGGCGCCACGCAGCGCGGGGACCGGCGGCATCAGGCCACGCCGACCGTCACCGCCAGCTCGTCCGGCGCGCCGAACTCGGCAAACCAACCTTCCAACGCTGCACGCAGGTCTTCGATCACCTCGCCCCGAGTCCGGCCCTCCCCATTGGCCCCGCCGCCCGGGAGAGCAGCATGTGCGCAAAACCAGCCGGTCTCGTCCTGCTCGACGGTGTAAGGCACGTGAACCACCCGACTCATACGATCTACAGTACGCCGAATGCCCCCCAGATCAGCAACACAGCCCGTCGCCAGACCGGGCTACCACCTACCTGCTGGACGCTCGCCGCCCTGTCGGCTGTAGCAGACATGATTGGCCTGCGCACGACGGCGAGCGCCACGCGCCACGCCGCCTCGATGGCGGATCGGACACTTCCTCACATTCCGTCGCTGCGGGCGAAAACGACGGTGTACTGCAGTTGTACTGCAACGGGGATGGACGTCCGTAGACGTCGGTGGACGACCCCGAGCCCGCGACCTGCACCGGTGGACATCAATGGACATATCGTCGAGGACTACGGATCAAGAAGTTGGGGATTCGAGTCCCTCCGAGCGCACGCACGGTTGAGACAGGTTGGAAACGATCACTTTCTCGCGACCCGACCCTTCTCTCCACTTTCGTCACTGTCCGTAGCTGACGGGCTGTGCAGCCTGGCGAGGACGTCGTCCATGCTCCGGGCGGTCGTTTCCTGTAGCTGTGGAGATGGCCGGCGACGCAGGGGCATGGGATCGCCACGCGAGCGATCACCGGGCGTCTGGGAGCCGGTGGTGGTCAAGCCGTAGCGCACA
>NZ_CAUVXI010000069.1:2487-24261 GCF_963555845.1 Protofrankia sp. Cas8
ACAGTCCGTTGCGGTCCGCGACCGCTGCAACTACGTGCAGGCGCGGCGGCAGGAGCCGGTCGCAGAGGTCAGGATCACCTTGGTGGATGTCACGACGGTTGGTGGTCGCACAACCATAGGCGAGCTGCTCGAACGTTCCTCGCAGCCCCGCGCCGACATCGCGGGCACTGGCCTTGGATGCGATCAGCGACTGGCAGTACCGCCGAACTAATGGTCGAGATATCCGTGTTGGGTTACCGTAAGCGGGAGTCTAATCGCCTCCGACGAATTCCGCGATCTCTACCTGTCATCTGGCGCCGATACCGATCCGTCGCTCCAGCCCACGAGGTAACGCATGAACAACGAGGCTTTGCTTCCGCCCGTTCCGGCGCCACGGCCGGCCGCCACCCCGGCGGAGCGTCTGCTCTCCGAACGGATCTTTCTGCTTGCCGACGCCCACGGCCTGCAGGTACCGGCCGGCCTCGATCCTCGCCACGGAGGGCTGGCGATCTGCGGCGGCCGAACCGACCCATTCACAAAGATTAAAAAACTGCAGGATGAGGGCCATTTCGAGCCGCTCGTCGGCGACCCTGGCTTTTACACCAAATACGTCGCGACGCCTGACGATCCCTTTGTGCTCGACGGGCAAGATAATTTGTTCGGTACTAGATTGGAAGGAACCCTGGATAATCAAATCCTCTGCGGTGCGACGGTTGCGCTGACACCCACCGGCTACCTGCGAGCCGGAGACCGAGCCGCGCTGCGTGCAGTAGTCGAGGGCGCCAAGAATCTTGACAGGACCGACACGATCGTCGTGATTCCGGCCGCCGTTGACTGGCTCGTCGACCCGCACCTCAACCTGTTCACCGCAGCGCTTGCGGACATCCCGCACCCGGTAGCCCTCGCTCTCGGAGGACAGTTCAACCCACTCGACAAGAGGGAGAAGGCAACCGCGAACCTTCGGCGTCTGCTCATCGCCGTGCCAGGAGTCGCTCCATGGCGCACCGACTTCGCCGCGTTCGACGGCGTTGCCCACGGCGCGCCGTTCGCCGCAATGGGCGCCACCAGTGGTCTGCGCCATACTATCCCACCGGGCGAGAAGGCACAGACCGCCAACAAAGGCGGCGGGCCGGTACCGCCGACCGTGCTCTTTCCCGAACTTCTACGCTTCACCAGCGGCCGCACGCTCGCAACCCGTTACGCCAACCATCAACCCCCGACATGCGACTGCGTGGTCTGCCGAGGCAGGCCGCTCACCCGTTTCGAGGGCTACGAGGGAGATATCCGCGCAGAAGCGAACGCGCATAATGCTGCCACATGGAACGGGCTACTCCCCTCTCTTTTTCACGAACCGGGCCTCGGGGAACGGCAGTCCCGGTGGAAGAATATTTGTGTTGCCGCCTGTCAGGCCCACGAGATCGAGGCTGTCCGACTTCGACAGAAAAAAGCTTTCGAGCCATCAAAGGACATTCGACGGTTCGCGACTCTCCCGGTTACGCATGCCAAAACTCCGCTGCCTGCTCACGGGTCGTAGGATATTCGGCCAGGTACGCCCGGTATGCCTCCTCAGCGAACCACCATCTCCGGGCCGAGACTCGCACGGGCCGGTAGGGCTCCGGCGCGACCAGCATTTCGACGCCCGAACTTCCATTCATGAGAAACAGGCCGACACCGTAGAAATCCGCCTCCACGCAGGCCGCCGACAAGTCCCGGGGTGCGCGATCCAAGACGATCGCGCGAGCGCAGAACGGCGTGAACCGGCCTGCCCGTTCCAGCCCCAGCCGCCACCCACGAGCGGAGATCACCGCCAACTCGACGTTCACCGGTGGACGAGCAAGCCTGATCACCGACTCATCACCGACGCATAGGCACCCGGACGGCGCTTTGGCGACGGTGCGCCGCTCCCGTCCACCGAGGCTCGCGTGGCTGACCGGCCGGCCCAGCGGGAGATTCAACAGCAGATCCAGTACGCCGACATCGACGACCGCGCCCAAACCATCCCCTTGGCGCCGGTTGTGCTCCTCCTGGTCCAGGCCCAGGCACAGGAGGACCTCGGCCCCCAGAGCATTGAAGCGACGGGCCCGCCCCGCGGCGGGCGCAAGCTGGGCTGCGACCGCGGATGCCCCGCACTGCAGCACGGGCGGCAAGCTCACGGAGCTGGACACAGCATCAACTCTGCCGCACCCGGACCTCACCCGCCTAGCCCTGTCTTCCGCACATGGGGTTTCGATGCGTCGACCGGCCCGGTTTTCGATCATGGTGGCTGGGTCGGGTCGACGCTGAGGATGTCGAGGAGGAGTTGTTGCAGGGGGCCGGGCCGAGGGATGTAGGCCGGTGCTCCGTTGTGGGACGGGACGTAGCGCAGCTGGCTGAGGGCGGCGAGGACGAGCTGGCCCGTGGGGCGGGCGGGGCGGCCGGCGTAGAGGCCGGGGATCTTCCCGTCGGGGCCGGCGCCGAGGCGTGCTTGGCGTTCGATCAGGGAGAAGACCAGCAGGGCCAGGCAGATGACGTGGAGCAGGGCGTGGATCCGCTGGTTGGAACGCAGGAACATCGGGGTGACCGCGAGCGGGCCCTTGAACGCGCCGTAGCGGCGCTCGACGACTTCCTGGCCCTTGTAGCGTCGGAGGATCTCGGCGGGTCCGACAGCGTCGGGCAGGTTCGTCAGCAGCGCGTACCAGCCGTCGGTGGCCGCCTCGGCAGCGATCTTCTGGTCGTCGAAGTGCCAGGTCAGGGAGGGTTTCCCGCTGTCCGGGTCGGTGACTGTCTCGGTGATCAGGTAGTCAGCGACGCGGTGTTTCGTGGCGAGGAAGGCAACCCGGGCGGTCACGGCGGCTTCGGTGCGGTAGAGGTGATGGGCCCCGGCGGCGCGGGCGAGGCTGTCGAGGGCGTCGCGGGCGCGGCCCAGCTTGAGCGCGCGGGCGGACGCGGCGGCCTGCGCGTTCGCGGACGACCAGACGAACACGGTGCGCACGGTGACGGGCGGGTCCTTCTTTCGCCGCCCGCGGATCGTGGTCACTCCCTCGCGGGCGCGGTAGGTGGCGCGCTGGTGGGCGGGCTTGTCCCGGTCTCGGTCGGCGACGAAATCAATGATCGTGGCGGTGGCCCAGTCCTGGTCGGCGAGGACGGCGGCGGGCACGACGGCCTTCGGCGCGGGGGCGAGGAACTCGACCCCGGGAGTGGAGGTCAGCGCGGTCAGGTTGGTGTGCGAAACGAGTTTCGAGTCCCCGACCAGCAGGAACCGACGCTCGCCAGCGATCTCGCGCAGGGCGCGCATCGCGGCGTCGACCTGGGAGACCTCGGCCGCGCCGCCGTCGTAGGCGCGGTGCAGCAGCGGGATCCCGCCATCGCCGGCCACCGCCAGGCCGGCCTGGACCTGCTTGAGGTCGCCCCGGCGGTCCTTGGGATGACCGAACCGGGGCGTGGCGTAGTCGCTGTCGGGGTTCGGGTAAGCGCCGTACAGCGAGATCGATGTCATGTCCCAGTGCATCCGGGACACGTCGACCCCGAACGCGGTGATCGCGGCGGCGCCGACCGAGCCGACGACCTGCTCGCACTGGTCGGCGAGGGCGTCGAGCGCCCGTCCGACCCTGTCGTCGTTGAGCAGGTCGGGGCTGATCCCGAAGGTCTCCTCCACGGCCCAGGTCCGGGCCCAGGACTCGACGTGCAGCAGCGGTGTCGGGGCGGTCAGCCGGTTCGCGACCAGTGCGGTAATGACCTGACCGTGGCTGAGGTCAGCGACATCCCGGCGGATCGGGCAGAGCCGGTCGATCGTGCCGGCGACGTCGAGGCGGTGCAGGAAGTCCCGGATCACCGGCAGCGGCCCGAGCGGCTTCTCCACGCTCGGGGGGCCGTAGGAGACCACCTGCCCCGTTCTCATCCTGACTGGCACAGCCCCGAACCGTGCCAGCCCGAACACTTCCCGCACCAGCGATCCCGACACCGACCAGCCAATAGATCACGTAACCAGCACACCGCACGCACGTGCGGAAGACAGGCCTAGCCTGCGCGCCTCAACGGTGTGCTCTCTTTCCGGTCCTTCAACGACTGCATCACAGCATCGGCTCACCCCAGCGCCCACGTGTAGTGCATCTGTCCTGCAGCGACAGGCGGACCAGCGCCGACGACACCCACGGGGGGCACATTAACTTGACGTTGTATTAACTGGAGCTCATACTCAGGAGGTGATCGTCGACTGGACGGAGGAGTTCGACCGCTGGCTCGCCCACGCGGAAGAACAAGGTGGCCGGCTCCTCACTGTCGCGATCGCGCTGATCGGATTCGACAAGAAGACGATCGGTGACGTCTTCTACACCAGCGCGGCAGCACGAGGAGAGGCGCTGATCGATGCCTGGCTGCGCCAGAAGGGAGGCCCCGATGACAGATGACGTCACGTTCATCCGTGGCAACGACCGCATCCGCCAGCTCGCCAGCCGGCCCGACATCGCCGCCGACGTCGCCCAGGTCCGCCAGGACATGGCCGAGGCGGACCGAACCCATGCCATGGGCCTGGCCGCGCTGCGGCGAGCCGCCGAACTTACCCAGGTCGAACTCGCCCGGCGCATGGGCGTCACCCAGGCCGCCATCAGCCGTCTGGAACAACCCCACGACCTGCTGCTGTCCACCCTCAACGCCTACCTGGCGGCCATCGGCGGACAGGTCAGCATGATCGTTCGTTTCGCGGACGGCCACGAAACGGTCCTCGACCTCGCCCAGATCGCATAGTCCGGATCCACCAACTCGCCCGATGCAGGTCATCCGGGATCAAAGTGATCAATGCCCCCGTCAGCCGGGTGAGACGCCCTTCGGCACCCGCTGCTCGCCACCGGGACCAGCGGCCGCAGAGAAACGAGCGTGATCTTCGGATCCATCGAGTGAACCAACGCGCTGTAACCACCGCTTTCGCGGCTGCGTACTGTAGTACTACTGCAACGGGGACAGACGTCGGTGGACGGTGCGCCGAGGGCTACGGATCAAGAAGTTGGGGGTTCGAGTCTCTGCGAGCGCGCGCTGGTTGAGGCACCTCAGAGCCCCGCGGACGTCCCACCGTCGCCCTCGCCATCATCACGCTCCGTAGCATCCGGCCGAGTCGGTGAGGCCAGCCGGCCGAGGATGCCATCCATGCTCGCCGCCGTCCCGCGGCGGACGTCTTCCAGGACATCGATGTAGATGTCGGCTGTGGTCGCGATCCGGGTGTGACGCAGCAACGCCCGGATCTCGTTGAGATCCACCCCGGCGCGGAACAGCAGCGTCGCCGAGGTATGTCTCAGATCATGAACGCGTGTTCGATGGACGCCGGCATCCGCACAGACCTTGTCCCACCAGCGGTTGACGTTCCGCGGCTGGATACCGCGACCGGTGGACGTGGTGAACACCAGCCCGTCATCCTGCCATTCCGTCGCCGCTGCTTACGCCGAATCTCCACCGTGCCCGCGTCCAGGTCGACAACGTCCCAGCGCAACCCGAGCGCTTCCCCCTTGCGCAGGCCCAGCGCCAGCATGAGCATCCACAACGCGGCGAGCCGATCGACGAGCGCCACCGCCAGGACTCGGCCCGCATCCGCATCCGACAACGCCCGCACCGGCGCATCGTCTTTCCGCGGCGGCTGGACCAGCTCCGCGACATTGCGCACCATCAGTTCTTCTCGGACCGCGTCGGTCAACGCTTCGATGTGCCGGGGCCGGACCACTGAGAAGTGCCTCCGGTCGAGCGTCGCCACCTGGCGGACGCCGAGCCGCTCGGCAAGGGTAATCACCGCAGCGTCGACCACACCCAACGGGAAGTCCGCATACCGGCGCACGAACTCGGCCATCCGCCGGACGTCATCCCGAGTGATCTCGACAAACTCAAGTTCCCCGGCGGAAACCAGTTCGAGAAAATCCGCCTCGGCTTCGGGGCCGCGGAACTTCTCGACCAGCCAGCAGACCTCCACGACGACCGGAGAGGGCACCAGCAGCCGGCCCTTCCCACGCGCGAGTCTCCCCAGCAACTCGGAGCACACCACATGATTCTTGTCGGACCGGTCAGCCGCGGCAACCAGAGGCCCCGTATCGAGAAACGTATTCATCCAGGAAAGCTCAAGCCTTCCCGGATGATTTCACTGTGCCGCTCCGACAAATCACCACGCCCGGACTCCATGCTCCCGATGAACGACAGGAGACCTCGCCGGACCGGAGTATCCTCCCCTTCTTCCGCCCCCACCAGCGGCGAGAGCTCCGGGTCGGACTCGACCAGCACACGCAGATGCCGCACCTGGGCCAACGAAAGCCTGTCCACCAGGTGGTGCATATCCTCGTAGTCGTACGCTGCGGTCACGCATCCAGTGTACCGGCGACAACCGGACACCGTCCCCGCCACAACAGCACACACGCTCTTCCACTCGTGCCGACGCGGTCCGCAGAGCGCTGGTCGGTTCGGCACCGTGGGTGCGGCGTAGGTGCGCCGTGCGGGCCGCCTGGACGCGAAGCTCCTCACATTCCGTCACTGCGGCTGAGAACGGCACTGTACTGCAGTTGTACTGCAACGAAGGTGGACGTCGGTGGACATACCGCCGAGGATTGCTGCGAGCGCGTACCTCAGAATCTTCGGTGACCGCGATCGACTCCGCAAGCATGCCCGCCACCACCCGGGACGGCAGCACCACCGTCACCCACTGCTCGAGGTACTCCCCCACCGTCATCCGGGTGGACACCACCGGCACGCCGTCATCAATGCGGGAAATCGGGGACGCTACGCCCGGAATGGCGGCATGGCGTATCCCAGCTTCCGCAGGGCTGCGCGAAAATCGGCCTCGTGCTGCACAGGTACGGCGATATGACGCTCGCCCATCAGACTGCACAGTGAGCGGAGTTTGCGGTCACTGACGAGGAGTGCGGCGGTCGCTTTGTCCGCGCATTCGACCACCCGTGCCAGCCCGAGGTCGCGCAGCTGGCCGGCGCGGGCAGCGACGTCCTCGAAGAGCCTGGTCACGGTGGCCGGTAGGTCGTGGTCCGCACGGTCGCCCAGAAACCGCCGCAGATCCTCGGCCGGTCTACCCGCGTCGATCGCGGCCATCAACGAGCGGATACTCAGAGCCCAGACTCGGTCGGAGGTTCGCTGCCCGTAGGCGTTCAGAAAAAGTTCGTCGGCCGGTTGGACCTCGCCGACGACCACGATGTCCAGACTCGGCAGGACCTTGAGCGCTGGACCGGCTTCGGCGCCGTCCTGCTCGGGCTCGTACCGGTCCGCCAGGCCGAACACATAGGCGCCGAGGGTGTTCATCCGGACGGCGTGCAATCCGTCGTACCGGCTGAGGAAGTCCAGGCCGTCGGCGCCCCAGTTGCCGCGGAAGTCGTCACAGGCGTCAACAGGATCACCACAGGTGAGATCGAACAGGCCGAGCGTGCCTGCGTACTCAAACAGCAGACACAGCAGGTACCGGCCTTCCAGCAGCGACCAGTCGTGGAACCCGTCGTATCCCAGGCTGCCGTACTGCGGATCTTCGATGTACAGTTTCCAGACATCCCGTGCGACGGTGAACGGCGGTCCGCCACGCCGTATCCGGGCGAACAGCGTGTCCACCTCCACCCATTCGCCTGGCGGGCAGGTTGCGAGCGCCGCGGCGACAGCCTTACGCCGGGGACCTGCCGCGGTCAGCGCGCGGGCGGACCGCTGGCCCTTGATCGTCTCGATCCGACTCATCTCGTCGAGGACCGCATGACTGACCCAGCGCCGCCACAGTTGCCGGATCGTCTCCGCCGCCGGCTTGGCCAACGCTGCCCGGCCCCGCGCGGTCAGCGCGAGACGCCCGCCGGCAATCTCTGCCAGCCCACCAACCTGCAACAGCAGCGGCCAGGCGAACGCCGCGATCGGCTCCGTGAGATAGAAGTCGCCGCCGAGCAACACGCCGGCGACCGCGGCGACGGTCGCCGTGCCCGGCCGCTGCGTCTTCTCGCTACACCGCAGTTTGCCGGCCGCGCACAGCTGCAGAACGGCGAGCGTGTTGGCCTGGGCCTCCCGCGCCGTCAAGCGAACGGCTAGCCCGTCCACCCCGGATGACCTATCCGTCGTTGCATCCACATCCTGCGCCACGGCCATGCCCACCGACTCTATGTCCCGCCCCGACGGCAGGATCCACGGGGACTCGGGATCGGGATCGGGATCGTTGAAGGTGCGGAGCGCCGTGTTCCGCCCCTGGAACCTACCGGCTGCGATGGACACCGTTACAATTACGCCCAGGCTGACAGCCCGCCCTCCTGAAAGTGTGAGGGGCCCAGGGCTGAGAAAGGCCCTGCCCTTACACGCGTCGCCCAAGGTTCTTACCCAGGTACTTTTGCGTCCGCAGCCACAGCGGCAGACTCGTCGCTCGGGTTCAGGATCTACAGCGTCACACTTACGGTTGCTTACGTTGCGTGACCTATTGTACAGTCTGTCCAGTTCCGTCACGAATTGCGCGTTCGAAAGACGCTCCATCAGGGGCACGCTGGTTAAGGCAGGCCAGAGCCCCGCAGCCGATTATCGCTACGGGGCTTCTGCTCGTCTTGCGGCAACGGGTGTAGCAACCACACAGTCAGGCATCGGCACGCCGGATACGGAGCAACCCTCGGTGAACCACCGTCACCGTCCCGGCGAGATCGGCCAAATCATGATGCGTCACCAGGTTCTCCACCGCGGCCACAACCGAACGCGCCGACTGCTCGTCGAGCCGGAACACGACGATCCCGCCATGGGATCCCGGCGGGTACGACTGGATGTTGCCGAACCCGCGGTCCAACGTGACAACGTGACAACGATGCGACCCTCACGACCCGCGGCGGCAAGGACCTCCGGATCTGTACAGCCAACGAGCTTCTCGTCGAAAACCGTGTCAGCGTCGACCCCGAGCGCGGCGAGCCTCCCGGCTAACGAGACCGGAAGCCCTCGTCGATCTTGACCTTCACGGAGCCATGCTCAACGGAACGAGGTCCTCCCGGGCCAACCGTGCCCCGTAGGCGGCAGCCGCCCGCACACCCGACTCGTCGACAGACGGATACTCGGCCACGATCTCGCTGACCGACATGCCATCCGCCAGACAATCGAGCAACACGCTCACCGGCACCCTGGTACCCCGGATACATGCCTGCCCATGACCGACCGCAGGATCCGCCACGATCATAGCCAGTCGGTCAACTCCCATAGCTCAGTATGCGCCCACGGAGAGCCAGGACGGACGACAGCCACACTGACAGCCGAGCCCGCGAACAGCTACCGACCGGCGTACGTCCGTGGACATCCGATCCCAGGTCGCCGGACTCGGCGAACCTCAGCGGATGTCCACGGATGTTCACGGACGATCCAGAGCAAACCACGGATCTGATGCTTCTCGCTGGGCCGTTGCCGCTCCCGTTCCGGCCACCAGCTGCTGGTTGTTCGCTACTACTAGCGCGGATCCGCAACCGCAAGCAACGTATCGGCAGGCGGCTGTCGGCCGAGGCGAGCCACCATGTCCGGCGAGATTTCCGCAGACACCGCGGCCCTGGCCCACGCGGACCTGCTGAGCCTGCGGGTCGAGTTGTTCGCCTACGAGCCGTTCGCCGGGAGAGTGTGGGAGCTGTGGGAAAATGTCACCGCGTACGACGGTTGGCATGTCGCACTTGCCGAGTCGCTGGGCGCAAAGCTCGCCACGCTGGACCCCCGGTTGACCAAGGCCACAGGACCACGCTGCACCTTCGCGACCCCGTAGGCCGACCCTGGACTACCGAGCGTGACTGAGATCGCACAGATGATCTTGTATGGGTAAGCGGCCCGAATTCCGACAATGGGCGTTGTTGCCCGCCGACATGAGGGAACCCGCCCTTCTCGGCGATACGATCACCCTCAGAATAGGATAGATAGCTCCAGCTATAATAAGTAGAGCTATCAACATGAGGGCGGCATGGCGACCAAGCCCGTGGAGATGTTCGACCGCGACTTCGAATGGGCCGAACTGACCCGCTTCGCCCACCACCCCGGCCCCGAGGCCACGCTGGGCGTGGTCTCCGGACGGCGACGCCAGGGCAAGACCTTCCTCCTCGACGCCATCACCCGTGCCCACAGCGGTTTCCTGTTCACCGCCACCGAGACCACCGAGACCGACGCCCTGCGCCAGTTCGGTGAGGCTCTCGCCCGCTACCGCGACGAACCGGTCGCCTACCGCTTCGCCCACTGGGACGAGGCCGTCAGCCACCTGATGCGCATCGCCACGACTGGGCCCACCGTCGTCGTCATCGACGAGTTCCCGTTCCTCGCCAAAGCATCCCCCGCTCTGCCGTCCATCATCCAACGCGCCCTGGACCCGACGGCCCAGCGCACCAACACCCCCGTACGACTGCTGCTCTGCGGCTCGGCCCTGTCCTTCATGGGCCGGCTGCTGGCCGGCAACGCCCCCCTACGCGGCCGGGCCGGACTCGAACTCGTCGTCCCCACCCTCGACTACCGCCTCGCCGCCCAGTTCTGGGAGATCACCGACCCGCGCACCGCCGTACTCACCCACGCCATCGTCGGCGGCACCCCCGCCTACCGTCACGAGTTCACCCAAGGCGACACACCAGCCGGCCCCGACGACTTCAACCCCTGGGTCACCCGCACCGTCCTCAACCCCGCCCGCCCCCTCTTCCGCGAAGCCCGCTACCTGCTCGCCGAGGAACCCGACCTCCACGACACCGCCCTCTACCACTCCGTACTGGCCGCGATCGCCGCCGGCAACACCGCCCGCGGCAGGATCGCCGACTACCTCGGCCGGAAATCCACCGACCTCGCCCACCCACTGAGCGTCCTCGAGAACGTCGGCCTGATCCGCCACGAACCCGACGCCTTCCGCCGCAACCGCTCCGCCTACCGGATCGCCGAGCCACTGATCGCCTTCTACCACGCCGTGATGCGCCCCTACTGGGGTGACCTGGAACGCCCCGGCCGCGCCCCCGCCGTGTGGCAACGCGCCCAGCCCACGTTCCTCAGCACGATCGTCGGACCGCACTTCGAGAACCTGTGTCGCGAATGGGCCCGCTGGCATGCCACCCCCGACACCTACGGCGGTCATCCCTCCCGGGTCGCCGCCGGGACCGTCAACGACCCGGCCGCCAGGACCAGCCACGAGATCGACGTCGCGGTCTTCGGCCACCACGACTCCGAACGCGAAATCCTGCTCGCCCTCGGCGAAGCGAAATGGAACACAACCATGGGTATCAGTCACCTGCAGCGCCTCGACCACATCCGCAGCCTGCTATCCACACATACCGCCAACGGCGACTCCCCACGCCTGCTGTGTTTCAGCGGGGCAGGTTTCACACCCGAACTACACGAGGCCGCCGCCCACGACCACACCATCCAACTCATCGACCTGCAACGGCTTTACCAGAGCGAATAACAGACCATGATCTCCGCTATCCGGTCTGGCCCGAGGCCGGCCCCGCCAGGTTCGCGCGGGACCGGCCTCGAACGCATGTCAGCGGCCGTCAGGGACGGTGGCCACCCGGACCGACCGTCACCGTGACCGTAGCGGTGCTGACCGCCGCCGGCAGGCGAGTGGTGTCGATCGCGAGGAACTCGCCGTCGTCCTGCGTCCCGTTCGGCAGCACCTTCGGGTGGAGCTGGAACGGCGGGGTGCTGTTCGTGACGCCGTCGATACCGAAGTCGCTGTCGTTGCTGATGACGATCGTGCGCCCGCCGTCGGCGACCGCGACCCCTTCGATCTTGTCATGCCCGAAGAACCCGCCGGCCGGGTCGAGGCCGGTCAGCAGACCGCCCAGGTCGAGGTTGAGGCTCTTGGCGGCGGGGGTGATACCGACGGCGGCAAGCGCGACGGCCGCGTTCACCGTCGTCGCCGTCCCCACGTAGGCCTCGATCGTGCGCTGGCTGGGGCCGACGAGCAGGCCGCCCTTTGCCGCGTTGTAGACCGCGCCGGGCAGCGTCGCGGCCGGTCCGACATCGGTGGCACCGGTCAGGTCGATGCGGAACAGCTTCTTGTAGGCACCCGGCTCGGTGTGCCCGTCACGCTCGTCCACGAGGAAGGTCGTGTCGCTCAACGCCGTGATCTCGCTGACCGCGCCGCTGTTCACCTTCGGGTCGTCGAGAAGGTAGAGGTATTCGTGCGTGACGTGCGTACGCAGGCCGTAGGTGACGATCCGCAGGGTGGTGACACCGGCCGGCTTGGCGGTGAGGTCGGGCTGCGCCAACGCCTGCTGCATGGCTCCGACCAGGGTCTGCCCGTCGGGGGTGACCGTCAGCCCTTCCATCCCCTTGTTCGGCACCCTCTTGGCGAGCTCCGCCGGCAGCGACCCGTCGAACGGTGAGAGCCGCTCCATCGCGCGGCCGTCGCGGCCGAAGTGGGTGATGAACGGGCCGTACTCGTCCGATACCCAGAACGTACCGTCGGGCAGGGCAACCAGGCCCTCGGAGTCGTAACCGTTCGGGTCGGCCGGCAGCGGGTTGCCGTTGAGGTCGACGATGGTCTCGCCGGTGTTCGCCTGGCTGTTCACCCGACCCGAGTACGGTGAGCCGTCCGCCGCGCGCAATGGGATCACGCTTTTCAGGACGGCCTTGCCGTCGACGAGACGGAACCGGCCGATGGCCGGGTCGAAGTCCGGCAGCGCCTCGACCTTCACCCCGTTCGGTCCGTCGACGTTGGGACCGCGGTCGGTTACGCCGTAGTACTCGTCCGGTGAGCCGGGCACCGGATACAGCGACGAACCGAAGCCACCACCGGTAATCGGCACCCCGCCGATCGTCGCTATCGGTGGCACGTGCGTGGTGTAAAGCGACACCGCGTTACTGATCGAGTACGTGAAGGTATCATCGCCCATGAAGCCGGCCGCCGGGGTGTAACGGAACGACCCGTCCTGGTTCAGGCTGAGCGTGCCGTGGGCGGGTTGGGTGTGCCTGACCAGAGTCGCCGGCCAGCCGGTGTCGTTGTCGAGCACCCCGTCACCGCGCACGGTGAGAACTCCACCCGCCTTGACCCAGTACGCGTCGTCCTGCGCCGCGAGCGCGCTGCCCTGGTCAGGCGAATGGGCGGACGCGGCCCCGGCACCCATGACAGACAGGGCCACGGCACCCGCCGCGACTGCGGCTATTCCCAGACGGTTCATCCGTTCCTCCTCCGCGGCACGTCCCCCGACGCGCCGCGGGCAAGTCTCATCAGCACAGATGCACGGATGCAGTCGGGCGGGCGACCAACAGGCGACACGCACGCGGACAGCTGGACGACGGTGCGCGGACGGATCGGCCCGGACGGCTCAGCGCGGACGGCTCGGCGCGGACGGCTCAGTGATGGAACGAGGTGACGCCGTCATCCTCCTGCGGCCACGGGTGCCGATGCGGATCGGACAACCGGTTCACCACCCGGCGCAGATCCGCGACCAGCAATCCGGCCAGATCCCGGCTGAAGCCGTTGCGCACGACTATTCTGAGCACCGCCAGCTGCTCGAGCGCCGGCGGGAACCGGTATGCCGGTACCAACCAGCCACGGGTGCGGAGCAGCTCGGAGACATCGAAGACGCTGTATTCGCTGACCTCATCCCGCAGCGCGAACGCGAACGCCGGGATACCGCTGCCATCCGAGACCAGTTCGAACGGCCCCAGTTTCGCTACCTCATCAGCCAGCCAGCGGGCATTGTCCCGGCAGGTCTGCGTCACCCGCCGGTATCCCTCCCGACCCAGCTGCAGCAGTGTGTAGTACTGCGCGACCACCTGGGCACCCGGCCGGGAGAAGTTCAGCGCGAATGTCGGCATGCTGCCGCCCAGATAGTCCACCTCAAAGACCAGCTCGGACGGCAGCGCCGCCTTGTCGCGCCACAGCAGCCAGCCCACCCCCGGATAGACCAGTCCGAACTTGTGGCCGGAGGCGTTGATGGACGCCACCCGATCCAGCTGAAAATCCCAGACCAGATCCGGATCGCAGAAGGGTGCCACGAACCCGCCGGAGGCGGCGTCGACGTGCACCGGCACATCCGGGCCACCCGACGCCGCGAGGCGGTCGAGGGCAGCCACGATCTCGGCCACCGGTTCGTAGCTGCCGTCGAACGTCGATCCGAGAATCGCCACCACCCCGACGGTGTTCTCGTCGCACCGGGCGACCGCCTCGTCCGCGGTCAGGTGGGTGCGCCCCGGTGCGAGTGGCACCAGCCGCGGCTCGACATCCCAGTAGCGGGCGAACTTCTCCCAGCAGACCTGCACGTTGGCACCCATGACGATGTTGGGATGATCGGCGGGCCGGCCAGCCGATCGGCGCCGGGTCCGCCAGCGCCGGGTCAGCGCGAGGCCGGCGAGCATGCACGCCTCGGAGGAGCCGGTCGTCGAGCAACCGACCGCGTTCTCGGCGTCGGGCACGTGCCACAGGTCCGCGAGCATGTTCACGCAGCGCGCCTCCAGTTCGGCGGTCTGCGGGTACTCATCCTTGTCGATCATGTTCTTGGGGGCGCACTCGGCCATGAGCCGGTCCGCGAACGGATCCATCCAGGTGGTCACGAACGTGGCCATGTTCAGCCGCGCATTGCCGTCGAGCATCAGCTCGTCGTGCACGATCTGGTATGCCGTCTCCGGAGCGATCGGCTCCTGCGGCATCCGGAACCGCGGAACCACGACCTCCTCACCCGGGCGGATGAACTGCGGCCGGATGCCGACCGTCTCCTGTGCCCGCTCGCCGCCCGCCTGGCCGTGTAGGGCCATCGCCGGTGCACCTCCTGCTCCAGATAGTCCTGCTCCAGATAGTCCTGCGCCAGCCAGTCCTGCTCCAGATAGTCCTGCGCCAGCCAGTCCTGGACTCGATATGACACCGGCGGCCTGCCGGTCGGGCCGGTGGTATGCCGGTGGCGTCCGCACGTAGCCTGGCCGGCACAATGGAGCAGGTGAGTTCCCAATCGTTCGCCGACTACTTGTCAACCTTGGACGAGGCGTCGCTGATCACACTGCTGGAGGCGCGCCCGGACGTCCTGATCGAGCCGGTTCCGCGAGGTTTCATCCAGCTGGTTTACCGGCTGGATGGCACGGATTCGCTCGTCGCGGCAATGCGGACGCTGAACCGGGACACGGTACGTGTCGGGCAGGGCCTCGCCGCGCTGGGCGGGTCGGCGGCTGTGCCCGCGCTGGCGGCCTGGCTGGGTGCTTCGCAGGATGCCGTCGGCGACGGTGGTGCCGAGCTGTGCGTCCGTGGCCTGGCCTGGCGTGACTCCGGTGCGCTGCGGCTACCCGAACGGCTTCTCACGCACTGGTCGGCGGACATCGGCGCCGCCCGCCCGGTGGAGACGATGGCCCGTTCGGCCCTCGTGGCGGACCTGCGCACCGCGGTCCAGGCGCTCGGGGCCGACGCCGACGGCCTGGGCAAACCTGAGCTGGGTACGCGGCTGTCCGAACTGATGTCGGAAACCGATCGGCTCATTACGATCATCTCTGGGCTTCCGGACAGGACGCAGAATCGGCTCAAGGAGCTCCGGCGCGGCCTGGCCGGCGACTACTCGTGGCGCATCGACTACGGGTCTCCCAGTTCGATCAGCCAGACCGAAGCCCTGATCGCCGCGGGTCTGGTGCTGGTCAGCAACCGCCAGCCCGAGCTGCCCCGGGAAGTCGCGGTCGCCGCCTGGCGGGCCGATACCGACCTGGCCCTGACCGGCCGGCCGATGATCCCCCACCCGGACGTCGACGCGACGATGGTGCGTTCCGGCGCCCAGGCCGCCGCCGAAGGTGCGGTGGGGCGGGTGACGGCCCTTCTCGACGAGGCCCGCGCCACACCTGTGGTGGCCCTGAAAAAGGGTGGAGTGGGGCCTCGGGAACGGTCGCGGCTCGCGAAACGACTGTCCATGCCCGAGGGCGACCTCCTGCTGTGGATCGATCTCGCGTACGCCGCCGGCCTGCTGGGCCTGACCGACGGCGGGTATGCGCCGACATCGGACTACCAGGATTGGCGCGCCACTGAGACGGGCCGGCGATGGGCCGTGCTCGCGTCGGCGTGGTTCGCCCTCGAGCACGCGCCGTCCAGCCGGGAGATCGAAGGTGACAAGGAGGTCCCGCCGCCGCTGCCACTGATGTCCGGGGCAGGCTGGCTACGGCGGACGATGGTGGGCGCGGCCGGTTCGGCTGGCCCGGGTGCTTCGGTTCGCGCGACCGGCCGGGAAATCGACTGGTTCTGCCCGCTGCACGGGTATGACCCCATCCGGCGCGACGACAAGATCGCCGCAGCGGTGCGGGAGGCGGAACTGCTCGGAGTGGTCGCCGTCGACGTGCTGTCCGAACTCGGGGAACACCTGCTGGCCGTCAACGAGGTCGACGGGGCGGCACCGGCCGATGCCGTCGAGGAACTGGCACGACGGTGTGGCGGGCTGCTGCCCGAAGCCACGTTCAGCGTGATCATTCAGTCGGATCTGACCGCCATGGTGGCTGGCCAGCCCAGTGCGGGCGCCGTCCAGCTGCTGCGCGACGCCGCCGTCGCGGAGTCTCGCGGTGCCGCCGGGACGTGGCGTTTCACGTCGTCGAGCGTGCGTGCCGCTCTGGACGCCGGGTGGGCCGCGGACGACCTTCTCGCACAGCTGCGCACCATGTCGGCTCATGCTGTGCCGCAGCCGTTGGAATACCTCATCACCGATGTCGCACGCCGGCACGGCCATGTGCGCGTGCGCGGCATGCGCTGCTGCGTCGTCGCCGACGAGGCGACGACCACCGAGGTCCTGCACACCCGGTCGCTTGCCAAACTGCAGCTCAGCCGGCTGGCACCCACCGTCCTGGCAAGCCCCTTGAAGCTTGAGGTGATCCTGACCCGGCTGCGCGAGGTCGGCTTCTACCCGATCGCCGAGGACGCCGCCGGCACGATGATCGTGCCGCGCCGCCAGGAACACCAGGGCTCCCCCCGCTTCAACAGCCCCGCCCGCAGGCCACCACGGGTCTCCCCGGTTGATCTCGCCCGCCGGCTGGCCGCGCATCCCGACGACGACACGATGCCGGACGCGGGCGCGCTCAGGCTGTTGGCGCGGCTGAACACCCGCCTCAACGAGGCGGAACTGGCGCTGTTGGCCGACGCCATGGACCACTGCGGCGACATCGTCATCACCTACCGGGACGCCAACGGCACCCGGACGGTTCGCAAGATCCAGCCACAACAGCTCTACGGCAAGTGGATCGACGCCTGGTGCCACCTGCGCAACGCCCAACGTGAGTTCTCCGTCGCCAACATCGAATCCGTCAGCCCCGCATCCTGACCCCTCTGATCCCTCTGATCCTTCTGATCCTTCTGATCCCTGGACGCCGATCATCCCTCAGATCTGCTCCGGCCGTCTCCACCACCGCGGCGCCAGCTCCCACCGGGCCAGGTCGGCACGCATAGTGGCGAGGTCGACCCCTTCCTCTCCGCGTCCGAGCGCGGCAAGGCTTTCGGTGATCCGAGCGACGGCCCGCGAGTCACTGAGGATCTCCACCGTCATCTCGAGGCCTTCGAGATCGTCGACGGACAGCAGGACCGCTTCGGCCTCACCGTTGCGGGTCAGCATGATCCGTTCGTGCTGCGTGCGTACCCGGCGTGACAGCTCGGACAGGCGCGCCTTGGCCTCGGACATCGGCACGGGAGTCGCAGCGATCGTCATGGTCACAAGTGTCGTCTGAAGAGGTCTGAATTCAGACGACATAGAAAAGATCGTTCTTGGAATTGAGGCCAGACCCCACCAGAAGTGCAGTCCTGCAAGAGCGCGACCGGGCGCGCTCCCAGTGATGGGCACTCCTCCTGGCCGGGGCGGGCGCGTATCGTGACATTCTTTACCCATGGTTGACGGGGGTGGGGTCACCGACACACCGGCGTCCGATGACGGCGGTCGCTACGACTTCTTCGTCAGTTACACCGGCGTGGACGTCGCCTGGGCGGCGTGGATCGCGTGGCAGCTTGAGGCCCGGGTGCGGTTCGGTGAGCGGTCCGACGAGCGGTCCGCGCGGGTGTTCGTGCAGGCGTGGGACCTCGTCCCGGGCACGAACTGGGCAACCAGGATGCACCTCGCGCTGCCGGCCTCAGCCCGGGTGGTGCCTGTCCTGTCCCCCACCTATCTGAGCGACTCCCGGTACGGAAACGCCGAGTGGCTGGCGATCTGGCCGGATGACCCCGAGGGGGCCAAGCGTCGGATCGTGCCGGTCCGGGTCGCGGACTGCCAGCCCACCGGTCTGCTGCGGTCAACCACCTACATCGATCTGGTCGGCCACGACGAGACGGCCGCCGCCGACAGGCTGTTGGCGGGGATCACCGCTTCCATCGAAGGCCGGGCGAAGCCCACCGTCGCCCCGCCGTTCCCCGGTACGGCCGCACGACCCGCATTCCCGGGGTCGGATGACCAACCGGTCGTCCCCAGGCAGGCCGTCACGGCCAGGATAACCGCGGGCAGGCCGGGCAAGGCCACGGAGCCGGCCGTCACCGTGCTGCACATCTCCGACACCCAGTTCGGGGCGCACCACGTGTTCGGCCGGGCCGGGCGCACCGAGACCGACCGCGCCCACGCGTCCCTGTTCGCCCGGTTGCACGACGACCTGCGAGGCCGAGCCGAAACCGAGGGCCTGCGACCCGACCTCGTCGTGGTCACCGGTGACCTGGCCGAGACCGGCGACGAGGGCGAGTTCGACCAGGTGTACGACTTCCTTGTCGCATTGGCGGAGCGCCTGGAACTCGACCGGAACCGGTTCGTGGTCATCCCCGGCAACCACGACGTCAACCGGCTGCTCTGCCAGTCCTACTTCCTGCGTGAGCAGGCCTTCAAGCGGAATCCCCAGCCGCCGTACTGGCCGAAGTGGGAATGCTTCGACGCCCTGCTGCGGCGGTTCTACGGTGTCGACGCCGCGATCGGCTTCGGTGTCGGCGCCGAATGGTCGCTGGTCGAGATCCCCGACCGCAAAGTCGTGGTGGCCGGGCTGAACTCGACGATGGCCGAAACGCACGAGGAGCACTACGGCTGCCTCGGGGAACACCAGCTCCGTACCGTCGCCGAGGCGTTGGGCGGCTACGAGCGGGACGGCTGGCTGCGGATCGGTGCCGTGCACCACAACCCGATCCGGGGCGCCACGTCGGACGACGAGAACCTGCGCGACGTCGACGACCTGGACCGCATCCTCGGCCCGCACCTGAACCTGCTGCTGCACGGCCACACCCACGACGGCCGGGCCAGCTGGTTGTCCTCCGGGCTGCCGGTCGCGTCCACGGGCAGTGCGGCGGTCGATGCGCAGGCCCGCCTGTCGGAGGTGCCGAACCAGTATCAGCTGATCCGGATCGACCGGGACGGGTTCAACCGCTATGCCCGCCGCTACGAGCCGGACCAGAAACGTTGGACGGGTGACCTGCGGGTCGACCCGGCCGGTGACTCGTGGTCGGTGCGCACACCGCACGCGTTCCGGTCGGTGCAGGCGGCGTTTCCGTCCCCGGCCGGGGACGACGAGGAGGGTGAACCAGGCCGGCGCCCGCGCGAGCGGTATGGCCGGGACATGGATGGCGACGGCCTTCCTGACGGGTTGTCCGGGGCGCCGCGGCGGCGGCAACCGGACACGCTGGACGAAATCGCCGAGGTGGCCCGGCTACGCCACCCGCACGCGACGGTCGAGCGGGTCGAGGCGTCCGGCGAGCGGCCCGCGCACCTGCGGGTACGGCGGGCCGAAGGCCAAGTGGTGGAACAGCGGGTGATCGGTCTGGTTGACGGCGAACTCGTGAACAGCGAACTGGACGCGGCGGCGGTCGACGCATTCGCCATGACGGTCCGGGCGCCGTACCTGGCCGCCTTCCCCAGCCTGTTCACCGACCTCGTCTACACCGGCGGGGTGCAGGCCGCGCCGGAGCTGGTCGACCACGCCGAGCGTCGCGGGGTGCGGCTGCTGAGCATGCCCGAGTACCAGGGTGTGCTGGACCTGCGCGGCTATGTTGAGCGGCAGACGGCCCGGCTGCGCGCCGACCTGGACTACCCACCGGAGCTGTATGTGCCGCAGCGCATCCGACGGGTCGACCGCACGGCCGCCGCGATCGGCGGCACCGCGACAAGCCCCGTGACCGACCCTGCCCTCGATCAGATCGTCGAGTGGCTGACCACCGACGAGGCCCGGTTCATCCTTGTGCTCGGCGATTCCGGCCACGGCAAGACCTTTCTGACGCACGAGCTCGCTCTGGCGTTACCCCGCCACCTGCCGCACGTCGACCCGATGCTGATCGAGCTGCGGCAGCTGGAGAAGTCCCTCGAGCTCGACCGGCTCGTCGCCCAGCATCTGGTGGACTCCCAGGTCCGCCGGCCGGACCTGGACGCCTTTCGCTATATGCTGGGTCACGGCCGACTGATACTGATTTTTGATGGTTTCGACGAGCTCGCGGCCCGCGTCACCTATCAGCGCGCGGTCGCGCACCTGGACACCCTGCTGGCCGCTCTCGACAATCAGGCGAAGATCGTCGTGACGAGCCGGGCCGAGTTCTTCCTCACCGATGGCGAGGTGTTGAAGAAGACCGGGGAGAAGGTCGAGCGGACGTTCGGCCGGTTCATCGTCCGGCTGGAAGACTTCGGCCCCGAACAGATCCATGACTTTCTGGTCGGACGCTTCACCCGCACGCTGTCGGTGGAGTTTCCCGACACCGACGCCCGCCGTGTGGAAGCACAACAACGGGCAACAGCCCGCCTGGATTTGATAAAGGAGGTGCGGGACCTCCCCGACCTGGCACGTAACCCACGACTGTTGTCGTTCATCGCCGAGCTGAAGGAGGACCGGCTATACCAGGCGCGCCAGCGTGGCGGCTCGGTGACCGCGGCGGACCTGTATTGGGGGCTGGTGGGCCAGTGGCTGGCCTACGAGTGCAAGCGGTCACCGGAGCTGACGGTCGACGAGCGGAAGGATGCCGTCACCGAGCTGGCGGTGGCGATGTGGCGGGACGGCGAGGCGTTCATCGATGTGACCAGGCTGACCGAGATCGCCGCTGGTGTGCTCCGGTCGATGCGTGATCCGCGGGGCCTCACCCCGGACGAGACCGCGCATCTGCTCGGTTCGGGTACGGCGCTGCGCCGGGACGCCGACGGCCGGTTCTCCTTCATCCACTGGTCGGTGATGGAGTATCTGGTCGCAGCCAAGATCGCCCACCAGCTCGCGGAACGGAGTGCGGTGGCCGGCGAAGCCGGTAACCTGCTCGCGGCGCGAGAGATGTCGGAACTGATGGCCGACTTCTTCACCGATCTGGCCGGCCGGGATGCGGCGGCTCGGTGGGCGCAGGACACCGTCGACGACGCGGACGCACCCGGGGTGGCGAAGGCGAACGCGGTGGTCGTCGCACGGCGGCTGGGCATCGGGCTGCGGACGGGGGCGAAGCTGGCCGGTGCCGATCTCGCCGGCCATGATCTTTCCGGTCGGGATCTGCGGGGTGCTGACCTGCGGCGGGCGAACCTGACCGACGCCCGGCTCGACCGTGCCGACCTGCGGGGTGCTGATCTGCGCGACGCGGTGCTCACCGGCGCCTTTCTGGCCGCGACCGTGCTGTCTGGTGCGGATTTGTCCGGGGCGAGGCTGGCTGGGGCGACGGTCCGCGATGTCAGCGCGGACCGGGTGGTCGCCCGCGGCGCGGATCTCACGGGTGCACGCTTCATCAACACGGACCTGACCGGCGCGGTGCTGACGGGTAGCTGGTGGGGGCGGGCGGCGATTCTCGGTGGGCGGCTCGACCCGGCCGTGGGCGCGCCGGAGCTGGCCGCGGCAGCGGTCGCCGGGCGGGATTCCGCGCAGGTGATGCTGCGGTCGCCGGCCTCACCGCAGTACGCGGTGGGGTTCTCCCCGGATGCCACCATGATCGTTTCTGGGAGTGGTGATGGCTCGGTGCGGCTGTGGGAC
>NZ_CAUVXI010000070.1:0-580 GCF_963555845.1 Protofrankia sp. Cas8
AAAGTGCTCGCCACCAACGTCGCGGAGACCTCGCTGACGGTCCCGGGCATCAGGTACGTGATCGATCCGGGAACGGCGCGTATTTCCCGGTACAGCAACCGGACAAAGGTGCAGCGCCTGCCGATCGAAGCCGTCTCACAGGCGTCGGCGAACCAGCGTAAGGGGCGTTGCGGCCGGGTGGCCGACGGTATCTGCATCCGGCTGTATTCGGCGGAGGACTTCACCGCCCGCCCGGCGTTCACCGATCCGGAAATCCTGCGCACGAACCTCGCCTCCGTCATCCTGGCGATGACCGCACTGGGCCTGGGCGACATCGCGGCTTTTCCCTTTATCGACGCTCCGGACGCACGCAGTGTGGCCGACGGCGTGCTGCTGCTCGTCGAGCTCGGCGCCGTCGAGATGGAAGGCACGGGAAAATCCAACAAAGCAGGTGGGGCCGCGACCGCCGCCGGGCGCCGCCGGCTGACCCCGTTGGGACGCAAACTCGCCCAGCTGCCCCTGGACCCACGACTGGCCCGCATGGTGCTGGCGGCCGAGGACAACGGTTGTGTGCGGGAAGTCATGGTCATCGCCGCCGCGC
>NZ_CAUVXI010000070.1:704-18514 GCF_963555845.1 Protofrankia sp. Cas8
ATCCAGGATCCGCGTGAACGTCCCGTCGACGCCCAGCAGGCGGCGGCGGAGAAACACGCCCGCTTCACCGACAAACAGTCGGACTTCATCGCCTATCTCAACCTGTGGGAGTACCTGCGGGAACAGCAGGAGGAACTGTCCGGAAACCATTTCCGCCGGCTGTGCCGGGCCGAGTTCCTGAACTACCTGCGGGTCCGTGAATGGCAGGATATATACGCTCAGCTACGCCAGGTCACAAAAAGCCTCGGAATGTCGGTGAGCACCGCACCGGCCGACCCCCGGCAGATCCACCTCTCACTGCTGGCCGGCCTGCTGTCACACATCGGTCTCGCCGACCCCGAGAAGCCGGACTATCAGGGTGCGCGTGGCGCCCGGTTCGCTGTCTTCCCCGGTTCGGCGTTGTTCAAGAAGCCACCGCGCTGGGTGATGGCCGCCGAGCTCGTCGAGACGTCCCGGCTGTGGGGACGCACGCTGGCACGCATCGAGCCGGAGTGGGCCGAGGCGCTCGCGCCCCACCTGGTCACCCGCACCTACAGCGAACCGCACTGGGAGAAGAGCCGGGGCGCGGTGATGGCGTTCGAGAAGGTGACGCTCTACGGGGTGCCCCTGGTCGCGTCCCGCCCGGTGACCTACAGCGCGGTCGACCCGGCGCTGTGCCGGGACCTGTTCATCCGCCATGCCCTGGTCGAGGGCGACTGGCAGACCCACCACGGGTTCTTCCACGCCAACCGGGAACTGCTCGACGACGTCGAGGAGCTGGAACACCGGGCGCGGCGCCGCGACATCCTGGTCGACGACGAGGCGCTGTTCGACTTCTACGACCAGCGGATCCCCGCCGAGGTGGTCTCCGGCCGCCACTTCGACAGCTGGTGGAAGAAGGCCCGGCAGGCCGAACCCGACCTGCTCGCCTTCTCCACGGCCATGCTGATCAAGGCTGACGCGGCCGGGGTCGACGAGCGCGACTACCCCGATACCTGGCAGTATGACGACCTCAGCCTGGCGCTGTCCTACCAGTTCGAACCTGGCACGGAGGCGGACGGCGTGACCGTGCGCATCCCGCTGCCCGTGCTCAACCAGGTGGGCGCCGACGGCTTCGACTGGCAGGTGCCGGGCCTGCGCGAGGAACTGGTGACAGCGCTGCTGCGATCGCTGCCCAAACAGATACGACGCACCTTCGTCCCGGCGCCGGACTACGCCAGACGGGTACTGGCGTCGGTGACACCGGCCGACGGGCCGCTGCTCGCCGTTGTGGAACGCGAACTCGGTCACCTCAGCGGCGTGGATGTGCCCCGGCACGCCTGGCAACTCGACCGCGTACCCGACCATCTGAAAATCACATTTCGAGTGGTGGACGAGGCTCAGCGCACCCTCGCCGAGGGCAAGGACCTCGCCGCGCTCACCCGGGCACTGGCGCCGACGCTGCGGGCTGCGGTCAACGCCGCGGCGGACGGCGTCGAGCGCCGGGGCCTGCGGACCTGGGACTTCGGCCCGATCCCCCAGCTGGTCGAACAACGCCGCGCCGGCCAGCCGGTGCGGGCGTATCCCGCGCTGGTCGACGAGACCGACAGCGTGGCCATCGCGGTGTTCGCGACCGAGGCCGAGGCCCGCCAGGCCATGTGGGCGGGCACCCGACGCCTGTTGTTGCTCAACGCGCCGTCACCGATTCGCGCCATCAACGCACAGCTGACAAATCAGGCTAAACTGACGCTCAGCCATCATCCATATCGCACCGTCACCGAACTGCTCGATGACTGCATCGCCTGCGCCGCGGACAAACTGATCACGGAATGCGGCGGTCCGGCCTGGGACTCCGACGGATTCACCAAGCTGGCGGAAATCGTCCAGGCCGACCTGACCGCGACCGCGATCAACGTGGTGACAAAGGTGGAGCGTGTCCTGGCAACCGCGCACACCATTGAACGGCAGCTCAAGGCGACGACGAGCCTCGCGTTGGTGCCGGCGCTGCGCGACGTGCGCTCCCAGCTCTCAGGCCTGGTGTACCGGGGTTTTGTCAGCGGCACCGGCTGGACGCGACTACCCGACGTCGCCCGCTACCTCGCCGCGATCGCGCTGCGCCTGGAGAAACTGCCGGGCGACCCCAACCGCGACCGGGAACGCACCCGGCAGGTCGAGCAGGTGACGCGGGAGTACGACGAACTGGTCGCCAGGCTCGCGCCGGGTAGCTCACCGGGCGAGGAGCTGACGCGAATCCGCTGGATGATAGAAGAGCTGCGGGTCAGCTACTTCGCCCAGACCCTGCGGACGCCGTACCCGGTCTCGATGGAACGGATCTTCCGGGCGATGGACCAGCTCACGCTCTGACCGAACCGATCACAGCGACCGAACCGATCACAGCGATCAAAGGAGACCAGAGGCAGTGACACTTCGCGCTTTCGGACGGACCGGAGTCAGGGTCAGTCCGCTGACGCTCGGGGCGATGATGTTCGGCGCCTGGGGAAATCCCGACCATGACGACAGCATCCGAATCATTCACCGTGCCCTGGATGCCGGCATCAACATCATCGATACCGCGGACATGTACTCGCGGGGCGAGTCCGAGGAGATCGTCGGCAAGGCGCTCGCCGGGGGCCTGCGGGACGAGGTGGTGCTCGCGACGAAGTTCCACGCGCCCATGGACGACAACCTCAACCACCGCGGCAACTCCCGCCGGTGGATCATCCGTGAGGTCGAGAACAGCCTGCGGCGTCTGCAGACCGACTGGATCGACCTCTACCAGGTACACCGGCCCGAGCCCGGCACCGACTTCGACGACACCCTCGGGGCGCTGAGCGACCTCGTCCACCAGGGCAAAATCCGCTATATCGGGACGTCGACCTTTGAACCGTCGGCCATCGTGGAAGGCCAGTGGATCGCGCAGCGTCGTGGCCGTGAACGCGTCGTCTCCGAGCAGCCGCCGTATTCCCTCCTCGCCCGCGGCATCGAGCGGGAAGTCCTGCCGGTTGCGCAGCGCTACGGACTGGCCGTGATCCCGTGGAGCCCGCTGGCCGGCGGGTGGTTGACCGGGCGGTACCGCAAGGGAGTCGAGCTGCCCGTCTCCGGCCGCAGCCAGCGCACGCCCGGACGCTTCGACCTGACCCTCCCGGCGAACGCCACCAAGCTCGAAGCGGTCGAGCAGCTGGCTCTGCTGGCCGAGGAGGCCGGGCTCTCCCTCGTCCACCTGGCCATCGCGTTCGTCCTTGAGCATCCCGCCGTCACCTCGGCGATCATCGGCCCGCGGACCATGGAGCAGCTCGAGTCCCAGCTCGGCGCGGCCAAGGTGACGCTCTCACCAGACCTGCTCGACCGGATCGACACAATCGTTCCACCGGGCACGACCATCAACACCGCGGACGGGGGCTACGAACCACCGTCCCTGACCGACCCGGCCTACCGCCGCCGGACCACAGTCGGACCCGAATAGCCAGGTATCGATCTATAATCTGGTGTGACCACGAGGTCACAGGGAGGCGGTTCGGCATGCGCACCGTAGTTCTCGGCGAGCGTCCCCGGGTTCTCGAGGAGTTCATTGCCCGACGCGAATCGCTCGGGCAGGACACCTTCGACGAGATCTGGAACGGGGAATATCATCTGGCGCCGGGTCCATCAGCAGAACACGGCCGTGTTGACTATGAGCTCAGCGCGCTGTTGCTACCGCGTGCGCGGGCCGCCGGGCTCGTGGGCACCGGCCCGTTCAACCTCGGCCGCCGCGACGACTACCGGGTACCCGACGGTGGGTTGCACCGCGGACGCCCCAGCGGCGTGTATCTGCCCACCGCCGCCGTGGTCATCGAGGTCGTGTCACCGGACGACGAGACCTACGCGAAGATTGATTTTTATGCCGCGCACGAGGTGGATGAACTGATCGTCGCCGATCCGGCACGCCGGACGGTACGGATCTGGCAACTCGTGGACGGCAAATACGACGAAACCGGGCACAGCGACCTGCTGGGCATCACGGCGACGGCGCTGATAGACGGCATCGACTGGCCCTGACGGAAAAGCCGAGACTGTTCTGAATCCAACCATAGGCGCATCGAGAAACCAGCACCGAAAACTCGTGCTGCGCGGTGGGGACCAAAGGCGTTGAATGGGAGCCAGCACCGCGCGGCGACGACCGGGAGGCGACTCGATGCTGGTCCGTGATACCAAGGCCCCGAGCTATGAGACCCTACGACCTTTCAAGAATCCGGACGCCCCGGGGAATCTCGGGAAATTCCCCGGGTTTCCCGTCTACGAGGGGCTGAGCAGCTACCTCGCGGATGCAAAGGACCATCCCGATGACGTGGTGCGCCATGTGCTGGCGACCTGCGCGGCATATGCGTACGCGAAGGTCGACCCGCCCGGGACGGAGAGCACCGACACGCTCGCCACCATGATGGCCCGTATGGGGCTCGAGGAGAACAACTGCCGCATTGTCTCGGAGTCTGTCGACGCGATGCTCATCTCGTCCACCGCCGCCATCGTGCAGAGCAGCGACAAAAAGGTCGTCATCCTGGCCTACCGGGGCACGGAACCGTCGAATATCATGAACTGGCTGACCGATGTCGAGATCTACTCACGTGATGCGGCGAAGTTTCGTGTGTCGAACCCACGGACGGGTGACAGCGGTGCCGTCGATCTGCATGCGGGTTTTTACCGGAACGTCCGGGCGACGCGCTACGAGGTGCTGCGCGCCCTGAAACGTGCGATGGCCGGGCAGTCCATCCTGGCGGCCGAGAGCGGGCCCGGCGAGGGCGATCTGAACGGGAGTCGGCACATTACTCCCGCCCTTTACATCACCGGGCACAGCCTGGGTGGCGCGATGGCCGCCATCATGGGGATCATGCTGATGACCGACCCCCAGTACAAGGACAGTATCGGTAACAACCTGCGGGCTGTTTACACCTTCGGCCAGCCGATGATCGGCCCGCAGGCGCTCGCCGACGCGTACGAGAAAATCGAGAACAGCGCCCCGGTCCTCCGCTACATCTACCGCCGGGACCCGGTGCCCCATCTACCGCCGCGTCAGACCGGTGGCTTCGCGCACTTCGGCCGGGAATGGCACCACGACGGCAAAGATTGGAAGGAGACCAGCGCCGATCCGGCGCGGCAGATGAGGGACATCCTGGGTCTCGGCCAGGCGGCCCTCGCATTTGTGGCCGAACAGAATCCGATCCTGCGCCGGGTACCCGTCGGCTCCTTGCTTTCCGATCACTTTCCGCAGCACTACGTCGAAAGGCTGGCCCCACCCGGCACGCTCATCAGCGAGTTCGGCGACGACCAGCTGATACTACCGGCAGGCGACCCGACGCCCTGGCCCATGCCAAGCTTTTTCCGGAGGATTCCCCAGGACGTGGTCAAGACGGCGCAGGGGGTCGTCGACAACAGCGGCCGAGCGGTGCAAATCGTCCTGCGGGCGGCTGAAAACGTTGGCCGTGCCGTCGGAAGCACGGTTACCAGGCAGACATAAGCCGCTGCGGATCATAGAAGGCCACGCCGGTCGCGGTACACGTCGTGCGGCCCACCGCGACCGGCGTGGCCGCGGTGGCGCCGGGCACCGCGGTACGGGACGTCAGCAGCTCGTCGAGGTCGGCGTGGCTGAAAGGCGCACTGTCCCGCCACTTGATCGACCCGATGAACGTGACCGCCGTCGGCGGTGCGCTGGAACGGACGCCGACCAGATCGACCTCAGGGATATTGCCGCGAGGCCACCAACCGCCGACCGTTTCCGCGCCACCAAGAACGGGATCGGATGCGGCCAGACGGGTCAGCGCCTCCCGCACCAGCGGCTCGACCGCCCGTCCACGGTAGTGCGCCCACGATGCGCTGACCCTGGCCCGGGCGAGATCCGACCGGCCGCGCTGAATGTCGTTGATACCGGGCTCGACGAAACGCAACCAGAACCGCAGGTACGGGTCCGCGATCCGATAGCGGGGAACATTGGATGATTTCACCGAAACGGGCTGGTCGACCGCGATGACCCGCTTGTCGGCAAGTAGTCGAAGCGTACGGCTCAGCGGGGTCGCCGCAAGCCCTGCGCGCCCCGCGATCGCCGAATGTGCCCGTTCGCCGGCGCCGATCGTCCGCAGGACATCGCTCGCCTGCAGATCACGAGGAAACTCGGCGTCGAGCACCCGCTGCCCGATGACGACCAGCTCGGTGTTGTCGTCGGCGAACTGGTCGTCGAGAAAGGCGTCAAGACCATGGTGGCGTCGCCACTCGAGGAGCAGACGGGGATAACCACCGGTGACCAGTTGGGCGTCGAAAGCCTCCGCCGCCCGGTCCGAAGGAATGCCCAACATGCGAGCCGTGTCGCCGAGCAGAAAGGGCGTGACAACCATCTCCTTGGCCCGCCCGAAAAGGGGACGGTCGTGCCCGGTGAGCATCTCCATGACGGCGAGGTCGCTACCGATGAGAATCATGAGAACCGGCCGGCTCTCGAACAGCCGGTCCCACAGTTTCTGCAACGTGCCGTCCAGGCCGGGATCGCGTTCGAGCAGCCACGGCAGCTCGTCCAGGACCACGATCGACGGAGCATCGGTCGGCAGTGCCGCGTGCACCGCGCGCAGAGCCTGCTCCCAGTTGCGATACGTCCCGCCCATGAGCAGGTCAGCACCTGGCAAGGTGCACTCCAGCCGCGCATCCTCGACAAACCCATCCAGGTCCCGCTGCATGGTCGCCTGCCGCGCGCCGGTAACGAACAGACGTGGCAGGCCGCTGCGTTGCACGAACTCGCTGACCAGACGCGACTTGCCAGCCTGGCGCCGCCCGCGCACGCTCAACAACCGTGCGTCGCCTCCCATCACAGCGCTCAGGTGGCGGGTGAGCCTTGCCATCTCCTCAGCGCGGCCCACGAACGGTGTCTGCCCCATGAGGTCCAGGCTAACATCCATGTTAGTGACATCCATGTTACTGACATCAATGTTAGTAACATGGATGTTAGCTTTACGGATGATCGACGGGATCAATCGACAGGATCAGTGGATGGCGGTCCCGGCCACGGCGCCGACAGCGGCCGTCACAGCCATGGCGATGCACCCGCCGATGACGACACGGGCGGCCGCCCGTCGCCGGTTCGCGCCGCCGAGCGCGGCGCCGACCGTGCCGAGCAGGGCCAGCCCCACCAACGTCACGCCGATCAGCAGCACGATCCTGGCGGTACTGCCGGCAACGACCGTGGCCAGCAACGGGAGCAGCGCACCGGCGGCGAAACTCAGCGCGGAGGCCCCAGCGGCCTGTACCGGACGCGCAGCGTTCGCCGGTAGCTGGCCGAGTTCGTCGCGGGCGTGCGCGGCCAGCGGATCGGCCTGGCTGAACTCCACCGCGACCTCCCGGGCAAGTCGCGGGTTCAGCCCGCGCCGCACGTAGATGCCGGTCAGCTCTTCCAGTTCGGCGGCGGGATCGGCCGCGAGCTCCGCCGCCTCCACCGAGAGGTCCCGCAGCTCGACGTCACGCTGAGAACTGACCGAGACGAATTCGCCGGCGGCCATCGACGTCGCCCCGGCTACGAGCCCGGCCAGGCCCGCGGTCAGCACGGCGGCCCGCGACGCCGACGACGCGGCGACACCAAGCATCAGGCTCGCGGTCGACACCAGGCCGTCGTCGGCACCCAGCACCGCGGCTCGCAGCCAACCCGACCGCTCGCCACGGTGTCGCTCCCGATGCCCCGTTCTCACCATGATGCGATCGAACGCCACCGGCTCACGCAGTGCCACCCGCGACTCGCGGCAGGCCGGTGAGAAACCTCACCGCAACGGGCGGGAGCCAGCCGCCAGGATGTCGAGGGCCTGGTAGGTCTCGTTGCCGAGCGAGACATGTCGGCGTTCACCGCTGTCCCACCGGGCCCCGCGCAGAGTTGTATTGAACACCCGTTCGACCCCTGGAATGGGATTGGTTCTGGTGAAATCCAGCCTCGGGACGAGCTGCAGGTCAAGGCTGGTGGTCCGACCCAGCTGGGCCAGCAGCGCCGCCGAGGTGAGCGCGCCCGGCACCTGGTTACCGATCTTCTCCACGACCTGCACCGACAGCCATCCGTTCAGCGACGTGCTCGACTTCCACAGTGCGGCAGACGCGTCCCTGTCGCCGGTACTGTACTCGGCGTCGAGCTCCGCGCGCATCCGCCGCAGTTCGCTGAACTGGTCGGCCTCGTCGAGCTCGGGGTAGGCGGTGGCCTCGACCAGCCGGCCCGCGACCGGCCCCAGCTGCTCCAGGCTGACGTCCGAGATCGCGCCGGTCGCGTGGCAGTAGGAGAGCCGTTCGCCGCCGTCGCGCATCACCGCGACAGCGGCCTGTTCGGTGACCACCATGACCGCGCCGTCGGCGCCCGCCGCGGTCAGCTGGGTCACGGTCGGCGTGAAGTCGCTCGTGGTGATGGGCACCCGTACCACCGGACTGGCCGGAAGCTGGACGGCCCTGGCACCGACCTGGCCGAGGGTGAGAAGACGATCGCTGGCGGAAAGATCGTAACCGACCATACCGAGATGCCTGGCACCGATCTTCTTCAGCAGCGACGGGCAGACCGCGGGGAACATGACCAGTGGGCTGAGCACAAAACTGATCGGGGAGTGCAGCTCGGAGCCGTCCGCGGACACTCCGGCCGAACCGACCGAGGCGATCCCGGCCTTCGCGAGGGTCGCCATGATGCCGCCCGTGCCGCTGGTCTCCGACACGACCGCGAGGACGCCGGTGTCGGCCGCCTGTTTCGCGCAGGCCGCCGCTGCGGACCCGTCGTTGTTCTCGTTGCAGTGGACCAGTTCGACCGGATGCCCCTTGATCCCTCCCCGGGCGTTGACGCCCCGGACTGCGGCCCTGGCAGCCGCCACCATCTCCGGGTAGTTCCCGCCGGTGGTCCCCGTCGGCGCGATGATCATCAACGTGACCGGTGCGCCAGAGCTGCCCGCCGGTCGTGGTGAACCGGCGCCGTCGCCACCGTGCGCGCACGCCGACATGCCGGCCAGAGCCAGCGCGCCACCCAGACCAGCCGCGATCATCCGAAGTCGCGCCCTACGCACCCGCGAGCCCCTTCCGTTCGAATTCACCGACCGGTCGGCCCAGATAGGCCGCCTGCACCCGGGGATCGCGGCACACCTCGGCCGGCCAACCCTCGGCGATCTTCCTGCCGACGTCGACGACGGCCACCCGGTCGCAGACACCCCGGATGACGCTCATGTCGTGGTCATTGATGACGATGGCGAGTCCCCAGTCGTCGGCGAGGCGACGCAGCAACCGGGCCAGCTGCGCGGACTCGGTCTGGTCAAGCCCGGCACACGGTTCGTCGAGCAGCAGCACGGACGGCGCCGCGGCCACGGCGCGGGCGATCGAGACCAGCCGCCGGCGACCGTAGGGCAGCTCCGAGACGGTGCGGAACAGATCGTCACGCAGCCTGAAGACGCCGATCGCGAACACGGCTATGGGCGGCAACGGTCGCTCCCGCGCCGCCAGCAGGTTGGTGAGGTAGGCCCTGGAGTCCCGTGGGTCGCTGCCCGCCTGGATGTTCTCCAGCACGGTGAGATCATCGAACAGCTCGAGGTGCTGGAAGGAGCGGCCGATCCCGGCGCGTGCACGCCGGGATGCCCCGAGCCGGTCCAACGGTGTCCCACCGAGGGTCACCACCCCGGCTGCCGCACAAGTGTGGCCGCTGATGGCGTCGATGAGGCTCGTCTTCCCGGCCCCGTTCGGCCCGATCAGCCCGACCACCTCGCCCGGCCCCACCGCGAGGTCGATGTCGCGTACCGCGGTCAGCGCGCCGAATGTGACCGTCAGGCCGGCAACCGCGAGGCGTGCGGGCCGCACCGGCACGGGTTCCACCGGCATGGGTTGCCCGCCGGCACCACGGCCGGCTGCCAGCAGACGGGCGAGACGACGGTGGCGCCGGGCGGCGGCGCGCACCGGCCGGTCCGGCCAGCCCGATCCAAGCCGGTCGAGCGCGCGGCGGATGGTGCGGACGTTGTCCGCCGCCATCCCCCCACCGGAACCATTCATGATCATAATCAGCGCGATGCCGCTGGCAAGCGGCAGGTACCGGTCGAGATGGACCAGCCAGCCCGGCCCGCCGAGACATTCGCCGACCGCCATCGCGATGCGCGTACCGAGGGTGCCGACCACCAGCGTCGCGCCCGCGACCGATCCGCTCACCCAGCCGATCCCGCCGACCACGGCGAAGGCGAGCAGCATGATCGAACCGAACGGCGCGAACGTCCCCGCGCCGTAGTTGATGTTCCCGACCTCACCGTACTGGTAGAAGACGTAGAGCACCCCGCCGAGCCCCGCGATCGCGGCTGACAGCGCGAACGCGTACAGCTTCGCGCCGACGACGCTGATACCGAGCGCGGCGGCGGCACGTTCGTTGGCCCTGATCGCGATCAGCCGTCGCCCGGCGCGGCCCCGGCGCAGGTTGGCCACGGCGAGCGCCACCAGCGTGAACACGACCAGCACGAGCGTGGCGAAGCCGTCCGGATTGTCAATCTTGTCAAGTTCGACACCGAAGACCGACTGCGTACCCACCACAGTGCCCTCGGGTGAACCCAGCCCGCCGAAGATGGTCGCGGCCGTACCCGCCGGCGGTGGCGAGTGATAACCCCGCTGGAACAGGATCGCGTCGGCGGCAGCACCCATACCCAGTGTGACGATCGCAAGCTGCAGACCCCGGGTGCGCAGGGCGGGCAGTGCGAACAGCAGCCCCACCGCGACAGCGCCGCTGACACCCACGACCAGCGCCGCGGGCAGCGGCCAATGCCAGATCGCGACAATGCGGCCGGTGATGAGCGCGGCAACGCCGGCCGGAACGAGCTGGCCCAGGCAGATCTGGCCGGCGAACCCGACCAGGACCACCAGCGACACCATGAGCAGTGCCCAGAGCGCATTGGCGCCGACGGCAGTCACCCAGTCGCTCGGTAGCACGAACCAGATGAGCGCCAGGGCAACCGCCAGCAGCATGCCCAGGGCCAGCGGATGGATCCGGCCACCGCCGAGCTCCGGGTGTCGGGCCACTATGTGTCCGCGGTCGGGAATGCCGTGGCCGCGCACCACCAGATAGAAGACAATCACGATGAGTGGGATGGCGCGATCGGCTCCGGTCCACGCGGGATGCGCGGTGACCAAGCCGACCTGTGTGAGGAGCTCGACGAGTCCGAGCGCGAGACCCCCGGCCAACACCCCCGGCAGCGAATGGAACCGCGCCATGAGCGCGACAGCGAGCGCGGGCACCACGAGCATGATCAGGCTTGTCGACGACAGCGGATTGCCCAGCGGCGCCAGCAGCACTCCGGCGAGACCGGCGAGGGCCGAGCCCACACACCACGCCGCGCCCGCGACCGCGCCCGGTGACCATCCGGCGGCGGCCGCCGCCCGCGGGTTGTCGATCACAGCCGTCGCGGCCAGGCCGAAGGTGGTGAAGCGAAAGAACGCCCACACAACGGCGACGACGACCGCCACCGCGGCGAGCCGGACGAACAGGTCGACACCGACCGCCCGGCCGAACATGGTCAGCTCTCCGGCCGGCAGCACCGACGGGGACGACCGCACCTGGGACCCGAAGAACAGACCTGCCAGCGCCTGCAGGATGATCAGCAAGCCGAGCGTCGCCATGGCGCGGGTCAGCGGCGAGGAGCCCCGCAGCGGCCCCATCGCCAGGACCGCGAAGGCGAGGCCGATCGCCGCGGTGACCACGACCGTCAGGGCACCCGCCGGCGCGACCGGCAGGCCCCAGTTCTCCTGGGCCGCACTGAAGAAATACGCCGCCCACATCACCAGCGCGCCGTGGGCGAAGTTGATCACACCCGCACCGCGGGCGATGACCACCACTCCCGCCGCCACCAATGCGTACAACGCGCCGGTGCCGAGACTGAGCGGCGCGTATCCGAGCAGATTGGTCACGAAAGCCCGGTCACACGGTGAGCGTCGCGCGGCATACCGAATCCGACGTCCATGAGCCGCCCATCTCCGCCCGGAAACTCCGGGACCCGCCGCTATCATACGGAATGTAGCGGTAACCAATATCGCCGGCAAGCAGGATATCCAACAGAATAAGTAATCTGTTTATAAGAAATTGTGCGCACAGGGCTTATCAAGGTCGATACGGCGCTTTTCCCCGGGAGCGGGTGTACTGACCTGTACCTGCACTTCTACCGGACGCGGAGGGCGATGTGGGACCAGCCGACGGCGGACTCGTGGCGGCCGCCGGCCTGCTGGCCGGGGCGGTGAACGCGGTTGCCGGCGGCGGCACCCTGATCGCCTTCCCCGCGCTGCTCACCACCGGGATGCCGGCACTCACCGCGAACATCACATCCTCGGTCGGGCTGGTGACCGGATACGCGGGCGGTGCGCTCGGCTACCGACGGGAACTGGCGGGCCAGGCCACCCGGCTGCGCGCGCTCGCCATCCCGGCGCTGCTCGGCGGGCTGACCGGGGCGGTGGTGCTGGTGGTCACACCCGCGGGCGCCTTCCGGGCGGTGGTCGGCTACCTGGTCGTGGCGGCCTGCGGGCTGCTCGGCGCCCAGCCGTGGCTGGCCCGGCTGGTCGCCGGCCGGCGTGCCACCGCGTCCGCTGCCAGGCCCACCACCAGCGGTGTCACCACCAGCGGTGTTACCAACAGCGGTGTCACCTGGCCGACCCGCGCGGGGGTGTTCCTGGCGGGGATCTACGGCTCCTACTTCGGTGCCGGGCTGGGGGTGCTGCTCCTCGGTGTGCTGGGAATCCTGCTACCCGACGACATCCAGCGCACCAATGCCGCGAAGACGCTGCTCTCGTTCGGGATCAACGCGATCGGCGTCACCGTGTTCGTGGTGAGCGCCCAGGTCTCCTGGGCCTTCGCGGCGATCCTGCTGGTCACGTCCTACGCGGGTGGTGTCCTTGGCGCACGCCTCGCCCGGGTGCTGCCCGCGGCCGCGCTGCGGGGCACGGTGGTGACCCTCGGACTGATCGTCGCGGTCGTCCTCATCGTCTCCAGCTGAACGTCTCCAGATGAACGTCTCCAGGTGAACCCGCCGGCGATCCGGGGACATCGGCCGCCGGCGATGCGCCAGAACCACGATCGCATCGCCTTTGGCCCTTTGGCCCTTTAGGCCGGTGGGTAGGAGGTGATTTGTGGTCCGACCATCGCTCTATGACGTGCTGGGTGTGCAACCGAGCGCCTCGGCCGCCCAGATCGTCACCGCCTACCGGCAGGCCGCCCGGCGCACCCATCCCGACGCCGGCGGCTCCGAAAGCGCGTTCCGTCTGGTCAACACCGCATACCAGGTACTGAGCGATCCCGAGCGGCGCCGCGCCTACGACCGCCGGCTGCGCTCCCGATCAGCCGGCGGACCCACCGGCCCCGCAGCACCTACCGGCCCCGCAGCAGCCACCGGCCCCGCAGCAGCCACCGGCCCGATCTGGCCGACCGTTCCGCGCCAGCCGGGCCCGCCAGGCCGGACCACCGGTGCCGCGACGCCGCAACCCGCAACCGGCGAGACGCAACGGCGGACCCGTCGCCGTTACCTGGCGATGATGGCCTGCTGCCTGGCGTTGTTCGTCCTCGCCGGCAGCGTGGTCCGCTTCTTCTCGGTGCCCGCAGCCCTGGCAATGATGCTCATTGCTGCGATCATCCCGCCGGTCGCGGCCGTCATCGCCAACCGGTCCCGGGAGTGAGAATCTGTGGTGAATTCTATCGTGAATACGCTCACAGGCTGGGGGCCAGTTCCACCATCCGTTCCACGTCGTTGCGGTAGGACAGCAGACAGGGCATGGGGATGTCGAGCCGTTCACCCGTCCGGATGACGTCGTCATAGATCTCGTACCGTTCCGCGGGCGCATAGCGCCCGTGATTGACCGAGATCCGCTGAGGCAGCTCCCCGCGGAGCATGAGCCGGACGGCGGGCGTCACCGTCGACGGCGGCAGCACGAACGGTCGGGCGTCCTGCGCAAAACGCACCTCCGCCCCGCGTGCGACACAGATCTGCATGGCCTCCCGCCCGGCGTGCAGTGCGTCGTAAACGGCACGGTTGCTACGCGTGAAACGCTCGAAGCCCCGAGCACGGGCGCCGCCGCATATCCAGGCCGTGGTACTGGCAAAATACACCCACAACCAGTGTTCCATGTTGGGATGGATCTCCGGACGAAAGCCGGCCTCCGCGAAGAGCGCGGCGAGACGGCCCACATTCTGCTCGGCGAGGTCCGTCATCGTTCCACCGATCGCCGTATTACCCGTGCTCGCCCCGAGCACGATCCCCCCTTCGAGGGCACCGTTCAACACGTTGTCGATGATGCTGCCACCGGCCCGGGGAGCACCCAGCACATACTGATCCTTACCCAGACAGGCGTCGATGAAGTCCAGGCCGCGCCAGTTGTGGTTCAGGAACAACACGGTGGCCGAGCCCAGGTTCCGCGCGAGCGCGGGCAGGACGTCCGGGGTCTGGGTGTGCCGGACGGCAAGCACAACCAGCTCGACACCGTCCATCGGACGAAGCTCGGTGACGATACGGGGACGGAACCGCTCGGTGACCTCCCTGCGGCGTCTGCCCCGGACGTCAAGGATGCTCAGGTCGAGCCCGTCGACCCATCGGTCCACCTGCTGCGGGCGGACCAGCACGCTGACCTCGTGCCCGGCCCTTGACAGCGCCCAGGCGTGTAGGGTACCGATCACTCCACCACCGAACACCAGAACACGCATGGCATCCAGTATCCGAAGCCGGTGGGACGTTCGGCAGAGTCGCAGGCCCATCGACGAGCAGCACAAAGACCCACCCGGCCATGGCCTTCCCGCGACCGGCCCGAAGGCCTGTCACCTCTCCCGGCTCACCCCTTCGGGCCGGGGAACCGGGGTGGGTCGGACGGCCGGTAACCACCGGCGACCGATCTTTTTATCTGCTCGACGAGTCTGGTTGCCGCGGCCTCCTGCGGAAGACCGACAAGGTCAATATGAACGATACCGCGCAGCAGCCCGTCGGGCTCGCATTCCGCCACCCGTACCGGAATCAGTTTCCGTCGCATCCCGTTGGGGTCGGCCTGCCAGGCGGCCTGCCATTCAGCCTGCACCTGTGCGGCCTGCAGATAGTTCTCCGACAGCACCACCAGCGTCCGCTTGGAATGCACGATCGCGTCGTTGAGCCGCCCCACAACATGACTACCGGGCAGTACGTCCCAGGTTTCGATGTGGACCCGGTACTTATGTGCCTCCAGCTCCCAGGCGATCCAGGTAGCCCAACCCTCGTCCGGCTTGGCGGCGGAGATGAGGAAGTCCCAGTCGGGCGCGTCGGACGGCGTGTCGTCGGTGACCGCGCCGGCTCGTTCGGTCTCGGCGCTCAGACCCGCGGCCGGCACCTGCACCTGCACCTGCACCCAGGCCGTACCGGAGAACTTCGGAACCTCGACCTCGACCTTGCGGAACTCCCCTGGGTCGAGCCCGCGAAGCCGCTCGGCAACAGTCGAGGCGTACAGCTCGTCGGAGACGATGAGCGCAAGATCCTCGGACGGTATGTCCTGGAGCACCTGACGCACCGGTGGCGCGTCCACCAACCGGGCCGCCACAACGGTCGGCTGACCGGCGAACCCGGTGTCATCGATGATCACGTCGCCGTGGTGCAACGCCACCCGCAACCGGACCCGACCGGTGTCGTTACGGGTCCGGTTGTAGGCCCGTAGCGCAATTCGCAGCTCGCGGACGAAGTCCGCGGCGATCCTCGCCTTGGGGATGCCGGCGGCGACCACGCCGAGAAAGCCGTCGCCCCGGTCCTGCAACCGGACGGCGTCGGCGGGGATGCCGGTCCGCTCAAGGGCCTCATCGACGACCTCGCGCAGACCCCGGCGCCAGGCAAGCTGGACCAGGGTGCCGTGCTGACTGAACCGCACGGCGTCCAGAGCGAGCACGGTGTAGGGCATCGGAAGATCGTCGGGTGCGGTGAACCAGCCCGACGTGTCTGCGAAGGCCCGTGCCCGTGCGAACACCGGATTCGCCGGGTAGCGCTCCGCGGCGGCGGCGAGAATCCGCTGCCGACCATTCGGTAACCCTCCGCTGTCGAGAAAGTTGTTCGCCTCCGCCCAGAACGCCAGCGGCGTCTGCGCCGGCGCCCAGGACGGCTGGTCGAGTCGGTCCAGTCCGGCGCGTTCCAGTAACTGGACGGCGCTCAACGACGTCGCGAACGCACCCGCAAGCGCCCGGATCTCCTGGTCGGTCAACCGCTGCTCGCTCAAGGCTCCCCCGTACCTAAGGCTCCCCGTACATGCCGCCGGGTACATGCGGCCACCCGCCCGGGTCACCCCGCGCGGCACCGGACGCGTCATATTCGCATGTTATGACCGAGAGCACCGACCCCGGTCGCCCCAGGGTTCACCGCACGCACAGCGCGGTGGTACGATATCGTGTACCACTTTGGAGGTGAGGTAGCTGTGGCTGTCACCGCCAGCGAAGCACGCAAGCGCCTGTTCCCGCTGATCGAACAGGTCAACGCCGACCAGGAACCGATTGAGATCCTCTCCAAGCGCGGCACGGCCTACCTGGTGTCAGAGGCCCAGTTCCGGTCCATGCAGGAGACGGCTTACCTGCTACGTTCCCCCGCCAATGCCGCACACCTGGCGGCCAGCATCGCCGAGGCGGACGCAGGCGCCGTGGAGGAACACGAACTGCTGGGCCCGTGAGGGTCGTTTTTACGTCGCGGGCCTGGGCCGACTACACGTCCTGGGCCGACGACCGCACGACGCTGCGCCGGATAAACCGCCTGATCGAGGAGTCGGCGCGCGACCCGGCCACCGGAATCGGTAAACCGGAGCAGCTGTCGCAGAATCTATCCGGGTACTGGTCGCGACGGCTCACGGACGAACACCGTCTAGTGTACCATGTGCGCGGGGACGATCTGATCATTATTCAGGTTCGCTACCACTACTGAATGGCCCGTCCCCGCTCACGCGATAGGGTTCGACGCGACAGTGATCGGCATGGGGGGCGTTCCTGTGTTCCGCGGAACGCACTGACCAGCTCGTCGGGTCGCTGTTCAGCTGGGTGATCGGGCGTTCGCTGTCCCGTGTGCGCTGATCGCTACCGCGGTTGCGCTAGAAGCCCCGCCGGGTGGGTACCGGGCGGGGCTTGGTGGGCAGGTTGTCGGGGTGCTGTGCACCGTGTCGCGGTGGTCGCCAGTCCGCCGCCCCCTTATTCGGCTCTTCGCAGTTGGCCAGAGACCGCCTCCCGCGCCGCCCGCCCGCCGTGGCGACCGACCGTAACCGCATACGCAACCGCCACGTAATCAGACGACTACGACCTCTGGCCAACTACGGAGAGCCCAATAAGACGAGTCTCCACTGACTCCTTGAGGCCGCCCACCGTTTGACCCCGCTCTCACCGTCCTCATGTGCACCCTCCAACAACTTCTCCAAGAACGTGCAGTTTTCCCGAACATCATTTCTCCGAATTCGGAGTCTGCCGAGCAACGTCAATATGCGATTGTCGCGCACTCAACCGCAACTGACCGCCCGTCGTATATCCGGCGCAGACAACAGTGATTTGCCGGCCTACACGTGGCCAATCAGACGGGAAAGTCGGCAGATCGGCGACGAACACGCGATCGACGACGCCGATCTCGCCCGAAGGTACTCGCACCCTCAACCCGTACGGCATATGGGCTACGACGATTGCCTGAACCACCGCCCACTTCTCCAGTCTGTCCACCATGCTCACTACCTACCACTCCATGGCAATCTAGCGAAGACATTAAACTCGTCGAAAAGTTCTTGAGGGATCACATACTCCAAATGATCTTCAGTTAGCCCCTCCCACACCTCGATCTTGCCAGCAGCGATGTTCCGCTGCAGCCATTCGGTCGGAACATCAGTCCTAAATCCGACTCCATGAGTATCACCCGCAT
>NZ_CAUVXI010000070.1:18539-19002 GCF_963555845.1 Protofrankia sp. Cas8
ACCTGAGCATATTCCATCGCGGTCTTTTCGCTACCAAAGTGAGCCGCACCGTCAAGTGAACCGTCGTCGGCACGCGGAAAATTCTTAGCATCCAAGCCATGATTTAGTTCAGAACTCCCCCGCCCCATCGGCGATGTCCGATAAATAGACGTGTAGTCGTTTCGGCCATTGTCGTCGGGGTTGGTGGGTGAGTCGGGGAAGGTCGGCGGGGCGGGAGGCTTACCGCCACCGGGTGGGCGGCCCTTGCCACCCGCGGCCGGATCAGGCCCGGGCTCGTCCGGCGGGCAGGCAGTCGCCAGCGGCGACGGACCCCCCACCAACGCGCAGCTACCGTCCGTACCCTGCCCAGACGCCCCATCCCCGACGGCAACGAATCCGCACAAACCCCCGGCGCACACTCCTCAAGCTCCAACGGCTTCCCCGCCGCCGACCAACCATCCGGCGGCGCAATATTCGGCGACCC
>NZ_CAUVXI010000070.1:19519-22024 GCF_963555845.1 Protofrankia sp. Cas8
TGCTTCAACTGCGGCAGCGGCATCGGTGGAATCCGGGGCTTCGGCAGCGGTATGGGCTTCAGCTGCGTACGAGGGTGTACCTGTACAACACGCCCACCAGAAGTAAACCGGGGCTTCACCGTCGGCTTGACATCAATAGCGCGATCATTCTGCGTAGCCGGCGAAAACTCAGCCGGCACAAGACCCGGAAACCAGGAATAGTCAAGCGGCACATCGGTCGTCGCCGGCGACGTCCTCGCCTGGGAATTCCCATAACGATCATATACATAGCCGGCAGCTACACCCAAAGCACCACCAACGACGACCGCCCCCACAATCGGCACCCATCCAGGCGCCGACGCAACCACAGCCGCACCCGCAACCACCTCACCGGCGACCTCCACGACCGGCACCGCCGCCTCTTCCACCACCGTGGCCACCGCACCAACCCCGCGGGCACCCACCTTGAGGTCCCGCACACCCTCCCGGAAAAAATCCCCGGGCGAAAAATGGCCCGACGGGTCGTTGGAGGCCAGTGGGTTGGCGTTGCCGTACACATACCGGTTCGCCGAGATCCCCGACGTCAACGGCAGACCCACACTGTCCCGAGAGACAAACCCACCGGTCCCCGGGGTGTACCAGCGGGCCTCCGCCGACACCTTCGCCGTCGTCGGATCCGTCCACGACCCCTGGAAGCCGACGCGGACGTTGGCGCTGCCCGCGGTCGTCGGCGTCCCGAACGGGTCGAACACCTTCTGGTCGGTCAGGCCTGCGCCGTTCGTGGTGAAGGCAGCGACCACATCCCCGTGAGTATCGGCCAGCGGCACCCAATTGCCCCCCGGCGTCCCCAGGCCAATCAGATCGCCGTCCGGATCCCGGGCGTAGGTCGACGTGCCATCCGCGACCGGCTCCTTCTCCACCCCGGCGTAGCCCAGCGTGGTGCTGTTCCGGACCGCGAGCCGATCCAGGCCGTCATACCCGTACGTCGTCGTCCCCGACGTACTGTCCGACACCAACCGATCAAACCCGTCAAACGTCGTGGTCGCCGTCGACCCGCCAGCGGTCCGAGTCGCCCGCGTCCCCCGCGCCGTATACGTATACGTCGCCGTCCCATCGGAGGTCAGCCGGTTCCGCTCATCAAAACTGGCGGCGGTGCCGCCCACCGACGTCCGGTTGCCGGCCCCATCCCAGCCGTAGCTCGTCGTGACGTTCGCCGGGCTGGTCCACGAGGTCAGCCGGTCCGCCCGGTCATAGCCGAAGCTCTGACTCCCCGACCCCGCCAGCGCCGCCGGACTCAACGTTTCGGTCAGCCGATTGTCGTTGGCGTCGTAGCTGTAGGTCGCCGCCCGCAGCGTCCCACCCGGCCCGGACAGCGTGTCCGCGGTCGTCCGCCCCAGGTTGTCGTAGCCGAAACTGCGGACCGCCCCACCCGACGCGTAGGTCACCGCGGTCAGCTGGTCTGCGTCGTCATAGGCCAACGACCGGGTGCCACCGGTGGCCGCACCCGTCGTACTGGTCAGATCATCCCGGGCGTTGTACCCGAACGTGGACGTGCCGGCGCCGTCGGTCCGTGACGTCATCCGACTACTGGCGTCATAACCGAACGTGGAGCTCCCCGCCGGGCCCGCACTCCCAATCGGCAGATCCCGATCGTTATAAGTCAACGACTGCGTGCCCGACGGATGGTTCACCGACGTGACCCGACCGATCAGGTCATAGCCCACCGACCGCGACGCCACCGCCGCACCCCCACCCGAACCGGACTCCGCGGTCAACCGGCCCAACGCGTCAAACGTCCGCGCCCGGGTCACCCCACCCTGCGCCAGCACACTGACCGGCAGACCACCCAGCGCTACATCATCAACACCGAAGCAATCTCCATCCTGTCAAGATTCTGCATCTCCACAAAGATCGGAACAGCTTACTTATCATCTTCAATGTATTCCATTACACCACGAAGGATCTTCATATCGATCTCATCGGATGTTGGCAGCAAAAAAACTTTCCCTGCACCCGAGATTCGAATCTCACAAATTAGCCCTCCCTCTACAATATCACGACACTCGACATAGCTGTCATCCTCGTGAATACTCGTAACCGTAAAAATCCGATACTCGCGACCATCAACCTTAATAACTTTCATCCTAGGAATCCTTCAAAAGTTAGATGCCCGCCTCGCATGCTCCAACGCGCACCCCAGCCGCTGGAGCTCCACAAATCTCGCACGGTATCTCCGTAATGAGAGGAAGCCGAACCCGTCTCATCAATTGCCGGATCCTTAAGAAGATCCATGATCATTCTGTTACCGACCGCAGTACGCTCTGCATCGGACGTGAGGCTCGGGAACAAGCTCGAGTGCTCAAGTCCTCTGGAAAGATCTGCATGCTTCTGAAGCGCGCGACCAGCCTTACTCTGACCCCGGATGATATTTCCATCTGCATCAAGTCTAGCCTTTCCATAGGGAGCTGACGCAGCATCATATAGCTGATCGTCCGAGTATTTACCAATGTTATCGTCGTCGGGGTT
>NZ_CAUVXI010000070.1:22468-24733 GCF_963555845.1 Protofrankia sp. Cas8
TGCTTCAACTGCGGCAGCGGCATCGGTGGAATCCGGGGCTTCGGCAGCGGCGTGGGCGTCCTCAGCGTACGAGGGCGAACCTGTACAACACGCCCACCAGCAGTAGACCGAGGCTTCAACGCCGGCTCGATAACAGGATCACGAACAGGCGACGTAGCCGGCGAAACCACCGGCCACTCATCATCCGAATCGTCATAATCCACCCAGTGCGGCCGCGGCTCAACAGGCGGAGGCTTCGGCGCAGATTTCGGCGCAGAATCACCCGAAAGCAAAAACAGAGAACCGAAAAGTGCAAGCCCAAGGGCAACCGGTGCTCCCACTCCGGTCCCCGCCGCAACCGCTGCCCCACCGAGCAGAACCCCTGCAATCGCATCCTCAGGATCAGAACCCGGCGCGAAATGACCGGACGGATCGTTGTAGGCCAGCGGGTTCGCGTTGCCATACACATACCGGTTCGCCGACACCCCGGATGTCAACGGCAGACCGACACTGTCCCGAGAGACAAACCCACCGGTCCCCGGGGTGTACCAGCGGGCCTCCGCACTCACCTTGGCGGTGGTCGGATCCGTCCACGACCCCTGGAAGCCGACGCGGACGTTGGCGCTGCCCGCGGTGGTCGGGACCCCGAACGGGTCGAACGCCTTCTGATCCGTCAGCCCGGCGCCGTTCGTGGTGAACGCCGCCACCACATCCCCGTGAGTATCGGCCAGCGGCACCCACGCCCCACCCGGCGTACCCAGGCCGATCAGATCCCCATCCGGGTCCCGGGCGTAGGTCGACGTACCGTCCGCCACCGGCTCCTTCTCGACCCCGGCGTAGCCCAGCGTGGTGCTGTTACGGACCGCGAGCCGATCCAGGCCGTCATAGCCGTACGTCGTCGTCCCCGACGTACTGTCCGACACCAACCGATCAAACCCGTCGAACGTCGTGGTCGCGGTCGACCCGCCCGCGGTCCGGGTCGCCCGCGTCCCCCGCGCCGTATACGTATACGTCGCGGTGCCGTCGGACAGCAGGCGGTTCCGTTCGTCGAAGCTGGCGGCGGTGCCGTTCACCGCGGTGCGGTTCCCTGCCCCGTCCCAGCCGTACGTCGTGGTCCCCGCCGGACTCGTCCACGAGGTCAGCCGGTCCGCCCGGTCATAGGCGTAGCTCTGACTCCCCGACCCCGCCAACCCGGCCGGGGACAGGGTTTCGGTCAGCCGATTGTCGTTGTTGTCGTAGCTGTAGGTCGCCGCCCGCAACGTCCCACCCGGCCCGGACAACGTGTCCGCCGTGGTCCGGCCCAGATTGTCATAACCGAACGACCGAACCGCCCCACCCGACGCATAGGTCACCGACGTCAGCTGATCGGCGTCGTCATACGCCAACGACCGGGTGCCACCGGTGGCCGCACCCGACGTCGAGGTCAGATCATCCCGGGCGTTGTACCCGAACGACGACGTCCCCGCGCCGTCGGTCCGCGACGTCATCCGACTACTGGCGTCATAACCGAACGTGGAGCTCCCCGCCGGACCGGTGCTACCGATCGGCAGATCCCGATCGTTATAAGTCAACGACTGCGTGCCCGACGGGTGGTTCACCGACGTGACCCGACCGATCAGGTCATAACCCACCGACCGCGACGACGCCGCCGCACCCCCACCCGAACCGGACTCCGCGGTCAACCGGCCCAACGCGTCAAACGTCCGCGCCCGGGTCACCCCACCCGGCGCCAGCAGCGACACCGGCAGGCCGCCCGCGTCATACGAGGTCTGCCAGGTCCGATCCGCCGTCGCGGGAAACGCGGTGGTGGACGGTTCGATCGTCTTCTCGACCAACCCCAGACTGTTGACCGTCGTGACCGTCACATAACTGTTCCCGTCGGTCAGCCGGGTCCGATGCCCCGCCGCGTCATACCCCGCACTGGTGGTGATCGAGGTGGAGGCGGTGACCGGCTCCACCAGGCTCCGCAGCTGATCGAGCGCGTCGAAGGTGCGGGTCGTGGTCCAACCCATCGCATCCGTGGACGACGTCGGATTGTCAGCCGCGTCAAAGCCGGTACTCGCCGACCGCAGCTGGCTGTTCGATGGGGAGAACTGCGCCACCACCGTCCGCCGGCCCGCCCGATCATAGGTCGACCGGGTCACCCGACCCAACGGATCGGTCACCGACGCCACCCGACCGGCCAGATCATAGGTAAAGACCGTCAGCTTCCCCAGCTCGTCACGTGCCTGCAGCAACCCGCCGGCCGCGTCATACACCCCCGTCCACGCCGCCTGGCTGGCGATA
>NZ_CAUVXI010000071.1:0-22791 GCF_963555845.1 Protofrankia sp. Cas8
TGTTCCTGCATGTCGTCATCGGCGAGATGGTTCCCAAGAACATCGCCTTGGCCGGGCCGGACCGAAGCGCTCTGCTGCTTGTCCCACCGCTTGTCGGTGTCGTCCGGTGTCTGCGGCCGGCGATCGTCGGCTTGAACATGACCGCCAACCTCAGCCTGCGGCTCCTGCGGGTGGCTCCGCGGGACGAGGTTGCCAGCGCCTTCACCCGCGACGAGGTCGCCGCCTTCGTCGAGGAGTCCCGGCGCGAGGGCCTGCTCGATGCCGACCAGCACGGCCTGCTGTCGGGGGTGCTCTACCTCGACGAGCGCAACGCGCGCAGCGTCCTGCTTCCCGTCGACAGACTGGAGACGGTCCCGGCCGGCGCGACCCCACGTGACGTGGAGGCACTCGCCGCCCGGACCGGCTTCTCCCGCTTCCCGGTCCAGGACTCCTCCGGTGCGCTCACCGGATACCTGCATCTCAAGGACGTCCTGGAAACCAATCCGGGGAAGCGGTCGGCGCCGATCCCGGCGAAGTGGGTACGCCCGCTCGCCCGGGTCGGTGTGGACGACAGGCTCCAGACGGTGCTCTCGACGATGCAGCGCAGCGGAGCACACCTGGCCCGGGTCACCGACCGGGACGGAACGATTCTTGGGGTTGTGGCGCTGGAGGACGTCCTGGAAGAACTTGTCGGCGACATTCGCGACGAGGACCGCCCATCGTCCAAAGGGTGATCATCTGTGGGGCCCGAGACGTGGATCGTCTCGCAAGAAGAGTTGTGCACGATGTAATCGTGTACGCTTTTGTTGCGGCTGTGCAGCTGCCGCAACCATCAGCTCTTCATAACGGAGGTACCGACCGTGGCAACCACCCGCACCGCTCGTACGGCTTGGGAAGGCAATCTGACTGACGGCGGTGGCACCGTCACCTTCGCCTCGTCCGAGATCGGCGACTTCCCCGTTTCGTGGCCAGCGCGTGCTGAGGCGCCCAACGGCGTCACCAGCCCGGAGGAGCTGATCGCGGCTGCCCACTCGTCCTGCTTTTCCATGGCGCTCTCGCACGGCCTGACCGGGGCGGGCAATCCACCGCGCCGCCTTGAGACCCAGGCGGACGTGACCTTCCAGCCGGGTACCGGTATCACCGGCATCCACATCACCGTCCGTGGTGACGTGCCCGGTGTTGATGACGCCGGGTTTGTCAAGGCTGCGACAGAGGCCAAGGCGAACTGCCCGGTGAGCCAGGCACTGGCGGGCACGACCATCACCCTCACCGCTGGCCTGTTCTGACGGTCCTTCACTCCGGCTACCGCGGAGCGCGGCTGGCAGCCTCCTGGCGCGTCCATGTGCGCCGGGAGGCCGCATGGTCGACTGACGTGCTGGTGCCCCGGGTGCTGGTGGGATGGGACCATGGGCCATGACCAGCCGAGACGCTGTGACCAGCCGAGACGCTGTGACCAGCCGGGACGCCGTGACCAGCGGCGACAGTGACGCGGTTGCCCAGACCGGTGACAGACAGCGGGAGTTCTCGCTGCGCCTGGACGACCAGCTCTGCTTCGCGCTGTACGCGGCATCGCGCGCCGTGACGGCTGTCTACCGGCCTGTGCTCGACCGGCTCGGCCTGACCTATCCCCAGTATCTGGTCATGCTTGTGCTCTGGGACCACGAGACGAGCCTGGTCAAGGATCTGTGCGCCGCGCTGGCGCTGGACTACGGCACGCTCTCACCGCTGCTCAAGCGGCTGGAGTCGACCGGTCTCCTGCGACGCGAGCGGCGCGTTGACGACGAGCGCTCCGTCCAGGTCACCCTGACCGAGACGGGCGCCGCTCTCCGGGAGAGGGCTCGAGCGGTGCCAGCCGTCATCGGCGGCGCCATGAGCCTGTCCGATGACGAGTTCGTTGCTCTGCGTACCGCTCTGCGTAGCCTCACCGCCGCGGTTACCGCCACGGCAGAGGCCCGATAGCGGCATCACGGAGTTCGCGTCACAGCGCACGCATAACAGCAGCTCGTTACGTGGGGTGAGTGACGGGACTTGAACCCGCGACACCCGGGACCACAACCCGGTGCTCTACCAGCTGAGCTACACCCACCACGTACCAGAAGCATGCCCCTTCAGTGCGCGTAGTCGACCGCGCACCCGCGGTCGACCTGCACAACTTTCCAGGACCTGGCTCATAGTACCGGTCGATCCCTCCTTCTGGCCACGAGGATTGCAGTGTCCTGGCCGCGATGACGCCGGTGTCTCCAGGGGCCGCCAGTGGCCTTCAGGTCACGTCTTCAGGTCACGTCCGGGTCGGTGTCAACCCGGATCTCCCGTGCCACCGCCCGGGCAGACTCGCTGGTGGGCCCCGGTTGCGGCACAAAGATGGCTTTCCGGTAGTAGCGCAGCTCATCAATGCTTTCGCGGATGTCGGCGAGCGCGCGGTGGCCGCCGCGCTTGGGCGGCGCCGCGTAGTAGGCCCTGGGGTACCAGCGCCGCGCGAGTTCCTTCACCGTGGACACGTCGACCATCCGGTAGTGCAGGTAGCTGTCGAGGGTCGGCATGTACCGAGCGAGGAAGCCGCGATCCGTGGCGATCGAGTTGCCGCACAGGGGCGCCTTGCCCGGGTCCGGAACCTGCCGCCGGACGTAGTCCAGTACCTGCTCCTCGGCTTCGGCCAGGGTCAGGGTCGAGGCCCGTACCGCATCGGTCAGACCCGAGGCGGTATGCATCTCCTGGACCACGGCTTCCATCCCGGCCAGCGCGGTCTCCGGTGCGGACACAACCACGTCCACGCCCTCGCCAAGGATATTAAGTTCACTATCGGTAACTAGACATGCGACTTCCAGTAGAAGGTCGGAGGCGGCGTTGAGCCCGGTCATCTCACAGTCGATCCAGACGAGGCGATCCATATCTGGTTGACCATAGGGTCTCCCGATCGGGACGTCACGCGGGGACCTAGCCGGGGGCGGACCGCTGGGGTGCCGGGTTGGCGAGCTGGAACGTCACGGAGACGGGCGGCACCGACCGCTGGGTCGCTGTCGCCGTGAGGATGTACTGCCCGTTCACGAATCGCGTGGTGTTCCACGGCGCGTCCTGCGGAGTGAACAGGAACGGTGGCCCGGTGGCCGTGTAGGACGTCGAGACGGGCCCGGCCAGGTTGAACAGGATCGTGCCGGGCGAGCCGGAAACCACGAGTTCGATCTGAACGACTCCGCTCACCACGGCACCCTGCACGGGCCCGGTCACGACGCTTCCCGAGATGATGCCGGCGAAGCCCACCAGGGTCGGACCCGCCGTCGAGCCGGCACCGGTTCCGCCGGCACCGGTTCCGCCGACGGCGGCACGGCTCGGCACGGCCGAGGGCCTACCGGGCGACCTCGGGATGACCGGCCGGGCACTCGCGTCGGAGTCGGTCGGGGTGGGGGCCGTCGCACCGTCTGTCGGCCCGGATCCGGCGGCGATGAGTGTCCCGTCCCCAGCGGGCGGTTCTGGATGATGCTGATACCACAGCACCAGGACGGGCATCAGCGCGAGCGCGGTTGCGAACATCAGGATGCCGAGCCCACCCCGCCTCACCAGTCCCACCGGCCGGTGTGCCCTTTCCATCCGTCTGCCCGATTAGTAACAAGCTGACCATATCGCCAGAAGGTGTCCAGGCGATGGGAGGCTTCCCGGGAAGACCCACGTGAAGGGGCCCGGTGGCGCCGTGCCCGCGCGAGTGCGGGCACGGCGACCACATGGAGTGGCAGTGGCGCTGGTCGCCAGCTCACGGATCGGATCTCGCTGACTGCGCAACGGCCCGGCGGACCCGGGCCGTTGCGCAGTCAGCGACGCCGGGCCGGGCGCCCCGGTGGTCGGGCCGTCAGCCGGCGGCGACCATGGGTGTCACGGGGGCGCCGACGGCTTCGGAGCCGGCCTGCTGCTCGCAGGCGCTCTTGCCGCAGGAAATCCGGTCGACTGCAGCTGCGGTCCACAGCCCAGACGGTAGCGGTCCAGGCGACCGGCGGGGCCGGTTGTCACAAACCCTTAACCTTACCGGCGGCGTGTCGGGCACCGGCGGGTCCCCCCGTCGCAGGGACCGTCCCGTTATCGCCGGGTGGTGGCACCGGCCGGTGATGACGACCGGTGATAACGACCGGTGATAACGACCGGTGGTGCCGGTCGCTCCTCGCCGCCATGACGAACCGTGCACGGTGGGTGATTGCTTGACACCTACCGCGGCTCTGACAGTCTGCACATGCCGGACGCCCTCGAGGGCCCAACGGCGCGCGACGATCGTCAGATCCCGCGCCCGCAGGCCGTAGTCCCCGGAGCGCTAACGTGGAGGTCAGGTCATGAGCACGCACGACCACTACGTCATGCCGGCCGGTGGTGCCACCTGGGATGTGCCGATGGCCGGTGCCGCGCGTTTTTCCTGGGAGTACGACGAAGGCCGCGCGCGGCTGTTGGAGCTCTACCAGAAGGGCAAGGACAGACAGTGGGACGCCGCGACCAGGATCGACTGGTCGGCGGAGGTCGACCCCTACCGTCCGCTCGGACTTGCGGACGAGACGATTCCCATCCACGGTCTCCCGGTCTGGGAGAAACTGGGCGAGCGGGACCGCGGCGAGCTGCGTCAGCATCTGGCGGCATGGCAGTTCAGCCAATTCCTGCACGGCGAGCAGGGCGCGATGATCTGTAGTGCCCGGATCGTCGAGTCGGTACCGGACATGGATGCGAAGTTCTACGCCGCGACCCAGACGATCGATGAGGCGCGGCACGCCGAGACCTATGCCCGCTTCCTGACGGAGAAGGTCGGTGTGGTCTATCCGATCAACTCCGAGCTACGGTCGCTGCTCGACTCGACCCTTACCGACAGCCGATGGGACATCCCGTACCTGGGCATGCAGGTGCTCATCGAGGGGCTCGCCCTCGCCGCGTTCGGGGTGCTGCGCGATGCCACGTCCGCCTCGCTGCCGAAGCAGATTCTCGCGTATGTGATGCAGGACGAGGCTCGGCACGTGGCGTTCGGGCGACTGGTCCTACGTGATTACTATTCGCAGCTCAGTAGCCGGGAACGCGCGGAACGCGAGGAATTCGTCGTCGAAAGCTGCTGGCTGATGCGTGATCGGCTGCGGGGCGCCGAGGTGTGGGAAAATCTCGGCTTCGACGTGGCCGAGTGTCTTGCGGCGGTTGAGACCTCCAGCTACATGCGGGCATTCCGCAAGCTGCTGTTCAGCCGGATCGTGCCGTGCGTCCGGGACATCGGTCTGTGGGGGGAGAAGGTCCGCGACGCCTATGCGCGGATGGGTGTCCTGGACCTCTGCGACCTCGATCTGGCGGAACTGATGAACAGGGACGAGGACATCGCCGACAGCCTCGACCGGGCGCGGGCCGACGAGATGGAGCTGATGGCGCGCAGGCTGCAGGTGGAGCAGACGATAGCTTCCGTGCTCTGACCGCCGGGACCGAGGGCTGGTGCGGTGTCGGGTGGGTGGGTCGGGAAGCGATCGGGGCGATCCGGAGTTATCCTTACCTATAGTTGCTCCAGCAACGTTCGACCCGTGAGACGTGCCAGGAGGACCGCGATGCCTGCCGTGACCGCCGCCGATCCGACCAGTCTGCCGCGCCTGAGCGCGCCCCTGCCCGGTGCCGTGGACCGCCCGGTCCGTTCGGTGACGACCGCTCCATCGGGCCACGAGGGTGAAGGCTTCCCCGTGCGCCGCGCCTTTGCCGGTGTCAGCCTGGTAGATCTCGATCCCTTTGTTCATATGGATCAGATGGGTGAGGTCGAGTACGCCCCCGGCGAGCCCAAGGGCACGCCATGGCACCCTCACCGTGGCTTCGAGACCGTCACATACATGATCGATGGGACGTTCCAGCACCAGGATTCCAACGGTGGGGGTGGCGTCATCACCGATGGCGCGACCCAGTGGATGACAGCAGGCGCGGGAATCCTGCACATCGAGACTCCACCCGAACAGCTCGTCGTCAGCGGTGGGCTCTTCCACGGCGTCCAGCTGTGGGTGAACCTGCCGGGCCGCGACAAGTTCAGCCCGCCGCGGTACCAGAGCATCGAAGGCGACCGGGTCAGCCTCGTCGCGTCGCCGGACGGCGGGGCGCTGCTGCGGCTCATCGCCGGTGATGTCGCCGGCCATCGCGGTCCCGGCTCGACCCATACCCCGATCGCTGTGGCGCACGCGTCGGTGTCCCCGGGCGCTGCGCTGACGGTCCCGTGGCCCTTCGACTTCAACGCGCTGACCTACATCCTCGCGGGTTCGGGACGGGTCGGCGGTGAGGGTCATCCGGTCCGCGCCGGACAGCTTGCCGTGTTCGGGCCCGGTGACCACCTGACGCTCGCGGCCGACGACCGCCAGTCCGGGGTGAGCCCGATGCTGGAGGTCCTGCTGCTCGGCGGGCGGCCCATCCGCGAGCACGTCGAGATGTACGGGCCGTTCGTGATGAACACCCGCGACGAACTGCGCCAGGCTGTGGAGGATTATCAGGCCGGACGTTTGGGTGTCATCCCCGCGAATGCCCTCATGCCCCATCGCGTCGTCGACCGTTCCGGCTGAGGCGCTCGGCGCCGCCGGACCCTCGAGACCCTCGGGGCCTTCGAGACCCCTCGGGGCCTGCGGACGGGCCGATCAGGGCGTGGCCCAGGACTGGATCGCGCAGTGCCGGGTAAAGGTCGAGCAGCTACCGCAGTGATCCACGCAGACGCCGCTACCAGCCGGGCCACAGGTGGCGCGATCGCGGAGGTCCCCGAAGCCCCGGTCCGATTGGTGGGTCATCGGTGGCGAATAGGGCCCAGAGTGTCAGAATGTGCCCCGCCGGCCTGATCGTGGGGGGATGACCGCTTGACGACTTCAGTTCATGCCGCTCGCCGATTGCGGATGGTCCGCGTGGCACGATGGGCGCTCCTGGTGGCCGCGGTGTTTTTCGCCGTCACGACCGTCGCCGGCCTGCGCGACAGCTCGATCGCGATCAACGAGGTTGATCGATGGCTCGGCAACGGTTTCAGCGCGGCGGCGGGAACCATGTGCCTGGCGCGGGCCATTCTGGTGCGAGGCGAACGGGCCGCGTGGGTCGCGATCGGGATCGGTCTTCTGTTCTACGGTGCTGGAACGGCGTACTTCACAACGCAGGTAGCCGATCGCAATCCGCAACCGTCCCCGTCGCTGGCCGACGTCGGCTGGTTGGTATTTTATCTCGCGACATATATTTCTGTGATTCTCCTGCTACGCAAACGGGTGTCCCGCTTTCATCCCAGTGTCTGGTTGGACGCCCTGGTAGGGGGTCTCGGCGTGGCGGCACTTGCCAGCGGTCTGGCCGCCGGGGCCATCGGTAAGGTCCGGGCGACCAGCATGTCGGCGGTCGGCTTGAACCTCGCCTATCCCCTTGCCGACCTGATGCTGCTCGTACTTGTGGTGAGCGTGTTCGGTCTGCTGGGCTGGCGACTGGAACGGGTCTGGTACCTCCTCGGTGGCTCGTTGATCGGTTTTGCGGTGGCCGATACGATCGTTGTCGGTGAGGTTGCCAGCGGTCACTACTCCGCGGGCGGACCGGTCGAGGTGCTGTGGGCGTTGGCACTGGTACTGCCTGCGTACGCCGCCTGGCAACGGCCACCGCGGGAGAAGACGGAGGGTCTCACCGGGTGGGGTGTGCTGGCCATCCCGGCGATCTTTGCGATAGCTGCGCTCGCGCTCCTGGTTTTCGGCGCTGCGGTGCAGCGCCTGCCGCCTGCGACGGTCGCGCTCGCCGCTGCCACCGTTCTGGTCGCGCTGGTACGGACCGGGATCACCTTCGCCGAGGTCCGCCAGCTCGCTGAGACCAAGCTGCAGGCCCGGACCGACGAGCTCACCGGCCTGGCCAACCGTCGTGCCTTTTTCGAGCGCCTGGACGGGCTGGACGTCAGCGCCAATCGCGGCGCCCGTCGGTTCGCGCTACTCGTGCTCGATCTCGACCGTTTCAAAGAAATCAACGATTCCCTTGGCCATCCTGTCGGCGATGATCTGCTGAAACTCGTCGGGCGCCGGATCGCGGCGGCATTGCGCCCGGCGGACCTGCTGGCCCGCCTCGGCGGAGACGAGTTCGCCGTCATCCTGGAGGATGCGGACGCGGCGGTCGCCAAGATGGTCGCCGAGCGGGTGCTCACAGCGCTGCGGGACCCCTTCGATGTGGGTGCGGTCACCCTGCACGTGGACGCGAGCATCGGGGCCGCGCTCCACCCGGACGACGCGGTCACCGCGAGCGTCCTGTTGCAGCGGGCGGATGTCGCGATGTACGCGGCAAAGTCCGCCCGTTCCGGGGTCGAGTACTACCGGCCTGGCGCGGACGTGCACACCCCAGACCGGCTCGACGTCATTGAGGCGCTGCGAGGCGGGCTCGGCGATGATCAATTGCGGGTCCATTACCAGATGAAGGTCGACCTGCGTACGGGTAGCTGCCACGGGGTGGAGGCGCTCGTACGATGGGAACATCCCACCAAGGGCCTCCTCCAGCCCGATGTCTTCCTGCCCTTGGCCGAGCACACCGGGCTGATGCGTCCGCTGACGCTGGAGGTCCTCGGGCTTGCGCTGGGGCAGTGCCGCCGGTGGTGGGACGTCGGCCTGGACATCGGTGTAGCGGTCAACCTCTCCGCGTCCAATCTGCTCGACACGGGATTCCCGGCCGAAGTCGCGGATCTCCTTGAGCTGCACGGGCTGCCCGCGCGGGCGCTCGAGTTCGAAATCACCGAAACAGCGCTGATGCTCGACCGGATCCGCACCGCGGCCGTCCTCACAACTCTGCGCGAGATGGGAATCCACATCGCCGTGGATGACTATGGGACGGGATACTCGTCCCTGTCCTACCTGCGGGAACTCCCGGTGGATGCGCTCAAAATGGACAAATCGTTTGTCGTGCACCTGGAATCCGATCCGGTGGCAGCGGCGATCGTGCAGTCCACGGTCGGGCTTGCCCACTCCCTCGGCCTGCGTATCGTCGTGGAGGGAGTCGAGACCGAGACTGCGATGCGGCGCCTGACCGAGTTTGGCTGTGATCTGGCCCAGGGCTTCTACCTGGGCTGTCCGCAGCCCGCCGACGAGCTGACGCCGCTGCTGTGGCATCGGCACAACCACCGGTCGCCAGCCGGATCCACCGCGTTATCCGCAGGATCGTCGCAGTCGCAGTCGCAGTCGCAGTCGCAGTCGGTGGGTCGGGCGGGCACGGCTGCCCGGGTGGCGCAGCCGGCCGAACCTGTCCGCACGGGTCGCACGTGGACCTGACCGGTCGGCCTGAGCCGCCGGGACCGTCGCCGTGGGACGGGCTGCCAGAGAAGGATCATGCCGAGCCGGCTGAGCCGGTCGAATTACCCGTCGCGGTCGGGGGTGTGCTCACCCCGGCCACGCTCGTCGGGGCATACCGGCGGGGGCTCTTCCCCTTCCCGGTTCCGGTCGACGATCCGATCGAGGTCGCGGACACGCACCGCCGATTGGCCACCGCTGTTGCCGACGGGCGAGTCTTCAACCTGTCCGGGGACGGCCCGCCGGATCTCGACTTTCCCTGGTGGTGTCCGGACCCACGGGGGGTGTTGCCCGTCGGCGCGGTGCACGTGTCCGACTCGTTGTTCCGACGGATGCGCGCGTGTGCGTGGACCACCACCCTGGATGAGGCGTTTGCCGAGGTCGTCCGCGGCTGCAGCCGGGGCGGCCGACCCACCTGGATCACGCCTGAGCTCGCGGACGCCTACCGTGATCTGCATCGGCTCGGCTGGGCGCACAGCGTCGAGGTGTGGCAGGGCGAGGACCTCATCGGAGGCATGTTCGGTGTGCTCGTCGGTGCCGCCTTCATGGCCGAGTCCATGTTCCATGTGCAGACCGGTGCGTCCAAGGTTGCGTTGGTCGACTTTGACGTGCGGTTCGTGCAGGCTGGCGGTCGGCTCATCGACGCGCAGTTCGTCAGTGCGCACGCTGGTTCCATGGGCGCCGTCGAGATCCCGCGCGAGCGGTTTCTGGCGGTTCTACGCGACGTGCGGGACACCGACGTGCGGCTCGTCCGTGACCGGATGCCCGTGACACGCTTGGTCGAACGCGCGCGAGCGGCCCGGCGGGCTCGGCGTGCCATGGCGGTTCCGCCTCCGGCCGCGCGCGGAGGGCAATGATCGTGCGGCCTTCGGTTGGGCGTGCCCGGGTGGATCGATCTACCCGATCGGGGACTGCGCAGCGGGTGCGCAGCGGGACGCCGGCACGCTGGGCGCGACTTGCGGGCCCGGGAACATTGCGGCGATCTCGGCGAGCACCGTCAGTAGATGCGCGATTTCTTCGTCGGTGTTGGCTGCGGTGACCTGGATACGGACCCCGACGTCGGCCCGCGGCACTACCGGATAGGGCGCCATGGTGACGTAGATCCCACGGTTGAACAGGTGGATTCCAATGGCATCCGTATCTTCGGGGGTACCGATCGGTACTTCGATGATCGGCGTCCCGGACCGGTTCAACGTCCGTAACCCGAGCTGGGTCAGCCCGTCGAGAACACGGGCGGTTTTGCGATGAAGATCGGCTCGGATGCTGTCGCCCCGCGCGGCGTTGAGCCGGAAGCCGGCCTGCACGGTGGCGAGGGAGGCAACTGGCGACGGCCCGGAGAAGGTGTACGGCGCGGCGGTCACCTTGAGGTGGTTCTTCACCGTGGTCGGGCAGGCGATGAACGCCAGCAGTGACGAGTAGGCCTTGGAGAAGCCGCCCACCAGGATGAGTCCGTCGTAGGTCTCCCCGACATGACGGACAATGGCGTTGCCGTGCAAGCCGTACGGGCTGAGTTCGTCCGCACTGCGCTCACCGAGGACACCGAAACCGTGGGCGTCGTCGACGTAGAGGATCGCGTCGTTTGCGCGGGTGACCGTCAGCAATTCGGCCAGGGGGGGCGCATTGCCGGTCATGCTGTTAACGCCGTCGATACATACCAGTCTCGGGTAGTGGGGGCACGTCCGCAGCAGATCCGCCAGCTGGCCGGGGTTCTCGGCGTCGAACTGCTGCAAGGTCGCGCCTCGTGCCTGTGCCATCGCAGCGCCGTCGTAGACCGTGCGGTGCGCACGTCGGTCGAGGAAGACCGAACCCTCCCCGGCGAGAACAGGAATGGCCGAGATGTGGATGTGTGTGATCGTGGGAATCGTGAGGCTGTCTTCGGTGCCGAGGAGCGCGGCAAGTTCTTCTTCAATCTCGGCGAACGGTCGTGGATAGGCGATCATTCGCGACCAGCTCGGATGGGTACCCCATTTGGCCAGGTATTCCGGTACCGCTGCAATGATCTCCGGATTCACATCGAACCCGAGGTAGTTGCAGGACGCGAAGTCCGCAAGCCAGTGGTCGCCGATGCGAATCTGGCGTCCGTCGATCTCGTCGACGACGGAGTCCACCATTGGATGGGTGTTTCGTAGCCCGGCGAGCTCCGCCAGGGGGCCCAGCGGACGACCCAGTATCCGATCGTAGGGTCCCGGCGGGTCTGGCGAAGCCTGGCGTGTGGACAACCGCCCCGGAGTCTTGGACAACGCCCCTCCTCGAAAGATGAGGGTTCCACGCTACGGCGCAACTTTCGCACATGGTGTTGTTTTTGAGTATTTACCAGCGGACTCGCGGGTCATCCGACTCGGTGGTTACTTCAGGCAAATGTAATTTTACTGATAGTTAGAACTAAATATGCTAATTATGCATAAATAGTGCATAGTATTCTTATCATGTCAGAAATATCATGAACCATGCCCAACCGGAGTACGGCTCGCCTGCCACAGGTCGCGGCGTACGCCGGTTGGGTCTTCCCGTGATGGGGTTGCCGCAGCACGTCGCGGTTCGGCTGCCGGCGATCTCGGTCGGGGTCCCTTGGGGCCTCCCGGTGACAGGAACCCCGGCGCGAGAAGATCATAATCATGAGGCCTGCAGTACGCGGAGGGTTATGCCGCCATCCGTCCGATCGCCTCAGCCGGGCAGAACTCAAGGGCCTGCAGGAGCATTTCCTCTTCCTCCTCATTCGACGGCTGCCGGCATATATAATGAACCTCGCGATCCTCGTCGCGCTTGAAGAAATCCGGGGCGACTCCCCGGCAGTTTTCACAGTCAGTGCATTCCGAGTCGACGAAGAAGGGTCCCTCGACGTTCATGGGAAGTCGACGCTTTTCGCTTGCCACATCACACCTCGCATTCGTTGGGAGCATTGGCGGTGGCTGCCCAGCCGATTCTATCGGCAAGCCGGCCGGCTGTTAGGGCGGTCGCGCGCTCGGGGTGTCGAGAAGCGGTGGTTCGGGTACCCGGGTCGGGAAGTCCATGGGTCGTAATGCCCGCCGCTGTCCGGGCCGGACGGACCAACAGTGATATTTCCGCTGGCCGTCGCGGCAAGCGCGGACCCGATGGGGACAGCCGGGATGCGCCAGATATTCAGTCGAGGCCTGAATATGCAGGTACCGGCCTCGGCTCCGGTCGACGTGGCGTTCTCGCGGAGCAGCCGACGTGACATCGGCCACCGCCCCGGACAGCCTGGTGATTTTCCGCCGACCGGTTTCAGCGGCGGGGTGTGTCATTTCCCGGGCGGGGCTCCACGGAACAGCACCGGCCCCGCCATCGAACATTTACCGCCGTGAAACGCGTAGTCGAACGCCGCGGGCGCGCAGGCGCCCGTCCACGCCACGATGCCGGGGCCAAAGCCCGGCCTGGCGACGGCCGGACATCTCGCCGAGACAGGACCTCTGCCGGGCGCTGCGCGACCCCCTACACCGGCGGCTGGGTGTTCCATCCCGACTCGGCCGGCGGCTCTGGGGCTGGCTCGCTCACTGCTTCGCCACCTGACCTGATCCGTTGCACGTCGGGCAGGTCTTGGTCTGGGTGCCAGAGAACTGGCCGTCCTCGTCGCGTTCCGTCTGCTCGAACACAACCTTCCCATCGCCGTTGCAGGTCAGGACGACGGCGGTGTCGCGCCGCGGATGCAGGCGAACGCCGACCATGCCACGACTGGCTTCTGTGCGGAGGCGTCGAAGGCGAGCAGCGGACCGACCCGGAAGCAGTAGCCCTGGGCGGCGCCGAGATCGGCAATCGTGGTGAACGTCGCTCCGTCTGGCAGTGACTGAACATTGCCCAGAACAGGAGAAGCGGCGGGCTGCATGATTAGCTTGGTGCGGCGCGAACCATTCCGCCAGGTCAGAATGACGGTGTCGCCGTGGTCCTCGGCGTGTACCTCGGTTGGTCGGGCCGCCTCGATCTCAGCAGGGTCGATCGTCGGCGAAGTGCCCTGCGTAGATGTGTCCGGTGCGGAGATGGGGGTGCGCCTATCACCGGAGGCCCCCGAGGCTGCGACCGCGACCGCCGCGATCATCAGCGTGACGACAGTGGCCGCAGGTAGAGCCCACCGCCATCTCGCCTGATTTCTTCTACTTTGCGGCTCATCGGCGGGACCACCCTGGCCGCTCCGGGGCCGGTAACGCGTGGGTTCGTCCCCCCGTCGTGGATTCGGCCGTCCAGCGGGTCCGGGCCCCGGCGCGACGTCGTCCGTGGGGTCGTGACAGTCGAGGAGGTCAAGGCCGTCCAAGGAGGCAGGGCCGCTGGGGGTCCGGTCACGGCGGTCATGTCTCCTTCGCCGCGGGGTGCCCGGCAGTTCGTCGGGCGTGGGGGAGTCGCCGAGGCGCCGGTGTAGCCGGCGGAGGTCTTCGGCGAAGGCCGCGGCGGTGGAGGGGCGCCGCGCCGGGTCTCGTGCGAGTGCTGTTCGTAGCAGACGTTCCACCGGTTCGGGGACACGGTCGCGCGGTAGCGCGGGGACGTCGCGGGCCAGGGTCCGGTCGGCGAAGCGGGCCGGATCCTCGGTGGGCGCGCACTGGAACGGCGGTGTGCCGGTGAGCATGGTGAACAGGGTGACGCCCAGCGCGTAGATGTCAGCCGCGACCGACGGTCGTCCTTTCCGCATGATCTCCGGGGCGGCGTAGGAGGGTGTGAACGCGTCCGGGCCGACCAGCCCGTACGCGCCCGAGATGCTGGCGATGCCGAAATCGCTGAGTATCGGCTGGCCGGTGTCGGTGAGAAGAATATTACCGGGCTTGACATCCCCGTGGAAGATGTTCTCCGTATGTGCGAAATTCAGGGCGTCGGCAATATTCGCACCGATAAGAAGGGTGTCGGAGACCGGCAGGGGCCCACCTGAATGTATCCGATCCGCGATTGATCCTGCGGGCAGGTACTGCATCGCAATGAATGGAAGCAGGCTCTTGGTGGATCCCGCCCGGAAGATCGTTAACCACCTTCCGCAATCTTCCGGAAAGTCAGGTAGCCGGGGATCACCGGAGTTCTCTCCTCCCGGTGATCACGCTTGGCGTCAGGCCATGCACGATCCGTCGACGAAGGGGTACGCCCCGGCGCACCTGGGCTCGGATCTGTTCCTCATCCCCCCAGGCCCGGCCCGCGTCGGTAGGGCCGATGCTGTCCGCCGCGTAGAGCGCCTTCGTCACCAAGGTCGCGAGCGACTCCAGCGAGGCCCGGCCGACGGGTCCGAGGAAGGCGGGCGCGAGCCGGGCCGTCTCGGCCGGGGTCGACGCCACCGGGACGGGAAGACCCGCGCGGGCCAGCGCGTCACGCGTGCTCTGCCAGGCGCCGACCACCTGTTCGCGGTGGGTGCGCGCCGCCCGCCGGCGCCACCGGCGGGCCCGTGGTGCCCACGCGGCGAATGCCAGATAGCTGACCACGGCGACAACCGCGAGGCCCGCGAACCCCGACGCCGCATACACCCAGGGCGCCCGGGTGGGAGAGGCCGGCGCATCGCCGGCGGCCAGCGGCGCACTGGACACCGGTATGGCCGAGGCGGCTTCGAAGGCCTGCGCCCGCTCGCTGGACTCCCCCGGGATAGGCGACGAGATGGTCTTGTCATCGACCTCGACCGGCGCCGGGGTCGGGTAGAAGGGGACCCAGCCCACCCCCGCAAACTTGATCTCCGCCCACACGAGCACGTCGTCGCCCCGTACGACCACGCTCTGCGATCCAGCAGGCAGGGCGAACCCGACCACAACCCGGCTCGGCAGGTCCAGGACCCGAGCGGCTACCGCGAACGCGGTGGCGAACTGTTCGGTCGTGCCGGTCCTGCTCTTGTCGAGAAAGTACTCGAGATGGTGGTAGGTGTGGCCGGGCGGCGCCTTCCGGTTGTACGTGTAGCTGCTGCGCAGATACTTCTCCAACTCGTAGGCCTGTCGGAACGGGGTATGGGCCTCCCTCGACGCGGCCACCGCCAGCCGAAGCACCGCGTCGGGCAGTCCCGGGGGCCTGCGACTAGCCACCTCGGTGTCGGCCCCGGTGGCCGGCCGTGACGAGGCGAGTACCCGCGCGTCCGGGGTGGCGGGCGGCGTGGACACCACCGTGTAACGGCGGCCGGAGGACGGCGTCCGGGTGTCGAGCAGCGTGCCGCTGTCGACGTCCACGGCCAGCCCGGTGCCGTCGATCTCCACCGGACGGTCTACGGCCGGCAGCAGCGGGCCCTCCAGCCGGTCGATCACCACATCCTGTCGGATCTGGCGGGCGGAATCCTGCTCCTCGGCGTCCGGCCTTCCCGCGATCGGCGGCACCCGGCGGCCAGCCGGGAGGAACTGGGCGGACGACGCCCAGGAGCCCCCGTCGAACCGGTCGAAGACGGCCAGCCGGATGTTCGCCGCGGTGTTCGCCGCCGCGTCGGCGTCGCCCGTCCCAGACAGCCGCACGGTGAACAGCGACCTGTCCGGGTCGCCGAGCCACGCCGAGACCTGGTCCAACGGACTGATGGCCGGCACGGAGTGCTGGGCGATCACGCGGTGCGCACGGACGTCGTACGGCTCGCCGCCAGCCGCCGACGTCATCGCCGGGCCGGCGAACAGCGCAGCGACGGTGATGACGACGAGCAGCGGCAGCCCGAGCGCGGTCGGCCCCGGCGAGAACCGCTGCCGCGGCGCGACGGAGGACCGCGCCTGGTTCTCGGCCAGCGCTGGTGGCCGGGCCTCCGCCCGACGGCACAGGACGAGCAGGCCGGTGGCGGCGAGCAGCCCGGTCGCCAGCGGCAGGTTCGAGCCCGCCCCCGGGACGGTCATCGTCACCCCGATCGCGAAGACCACGATCGGCCCGACGGCCGGGAGCAGCGCCGCCCGTGTCCGAGTCACCAGCTCCGCCCCGATGCCGGCCGCGAGCCAGGTCAGTGCCTGGGGCACGACCAGCAGGTCCGGCGAGCCGGGCGCCGGCAGTATCACCTCGAGCAGCCGCGCCCAGCCGTGAAGCAGGCCGTCGCCGATCGCGGGCAGTACGCCGGATGCCTCCGGCGAACCGTGCCGGAACAGCGTCAGCCCCACCACGCCCAGCCACGCCGCGACCCACACAGGCACGGACAGCACCAGCGGCGCGGGGCGGCGGGCCGCGGTCGCGACCACCACGATGACGACGGGCCCGAGCGTGGCCAGCGTGACGGGCCCGGCGAGCGCCTCCCAGCCGAACGCCCGATGGAACGACGCCCCCGCCAACCAGGCCGCCGCGACGAGAGCGGCGAGACCACCCGCCCGGGGCAGCGCCCGGCTCGCCAGCCTGATCATCGGGTCCGACCTGCGGAGTTCGCCGGCCAGGCCGACACCAGGGCCGCGGCGTCGGCGACGTCCAGGACTCACAGCCGCCCGCTCCCGGTGACGGTGGGCTGCGGCGTGGATCCGACCTCGTCACCGGTGTCGCCCACCCGGATCATGATCGCCTGCTCGAATCCGTCGACGGCCGTCACGGTCACCGCCGCCGTCTCGCCGCGGCGGACCCGGCCGGGACCACCTCGATCTGTGCGGCCAGTTGCGGCCTGCGGGCGACGACGACGATCGCTGCCGCCATCGCGGCCGCGCCGCCTGCGGCAAGCACCGCCAGTTCGGCGAATCGCAGCACGCCTGCGACGATCGCCAGTACCACGGTGGCGCCGGCAACCCCCCAGCCGGTCGGGGTCACGACGAGCAGTGCCTCCCGTCCCCTGCCACTCATGCGCCGGCGCCCGCCAACGCCTGGGGGACGGGGACGGCGGCAAGCACCTCGCGGATCGCATCCGACCCGCCGTAGCCGCGCAGTTCCGAGTCCGCGGTGGGGATCAGCCGGTGGGCGAGCACAGGCACGGCCAGCGCCTTGACGTCGTCCGGGGTGACGAACGTCCGGCCGGCCGCGGCCGCCCTGACCTGCGCCGCACGCAGCAGGGCGATGCTGCCGCGGGGGCTGGCGCCGAGGCGCAGCCGCGCGAGTGATCGGGTGGCCGCCACCACGTCGACCACATACTCGTGCAGGGTGCCCGAGACATGGATCTGCGTGGTGGTGGCGATCAGGCTCGCCATCTCGGCCGTGGACAGCACCGGGCTGAGGTCCTCCACGCGTAGGCCGGACTGCCGGGTACGCAGGATCGCCACCTCGGCGGCGCGGTCCGGATAGCCCATCCCGATCCGCATCAGGAAGCGGTCCAGCTGTGCCTCCGGCAGGGCGTAGGTACCGTCCATGTCGACCGGGTTCTGGGTGGCGACCACGAAGAAGGGCCACGGAACCGGATGGGGCTCGCCGTCGACGGTGACCCGCCCCTCCTCCATGACCTCCAGCAGCGCGGACTGCGTCTTGGGAGATGCCCGGTTCACTTCGTCGGCCACCACCACGTGTGCGAACACCGGCCCCGGGTGGAACGTGAACTCGTTGCTTCCCTGACGGTAGACGGTCACCCCGGTCACGTCGGAGGGCAGCAGATCCGGAGTGAACTGAATCCGGTGGCAGGAGGCGTCCAGCGAGGCCGCGATGCACCGGGCCAACGAGGTCTTCCCCAGGCCCGGGACGTCCTCGATGAGCAGGTGCCCGCCCGCGAACAGGCAGGTCAACGCCAGCGACACCACCTCAGTCTTGCCCCGGAGTACCAGCTCGACGTTGTCGACGAGGGACTGGAAGGCCGCCGCGAAGTCAACTGGCGCGGCCTCCCCAGCCGGTATCCGTGAATAGCCGGTCGGCATTTCTGACTCGCCGGTCGGCATTGTTGACACCCTGTTCTCCTGTCAGACAGTCGTCGATAAATGTGAGGTATCCGGAATCGCTACACCGGCCACAGGTGGGGACGCCGGGGACCGGCTCGTACTGCCCGCCGCGGCTCACCGCGGTCGCGGGCAGAAAACCCCGGCTTTCAGCACAGTGGCACATTGGTGTCGACGAGGACGGTATTGGGCGGGCCGGACGACGAGCCGTCATTGTAGAAGTTGTCGGCCGGCGCGTACCGGCCGGCGGCTGCCCCGGACACGACCAGGTAGTACCAGGTGTTCCCGTTCGCCACCGGGTCGCCGGTCGTCCGGCAGCGGACCTGCACGGGCACGTGCGCCCCGATCCTGGGCGTGTTCGCGCCGACGAAATGTGGAGTGGCGAATGTGGGCGAGCCGGAGTCGCTGGGGACCTCGGTGTAGGTCACAGGCACAGGCACAGGCACAGGCACAGGCGTCGGGCTGGGGGCTGTGGTCGGGGTTTGTGGTGGGGCCTGGGTTTGTGGTCGGGTCGGGGTTTGTGGTGGGGCCTGGGTTTGTGGTCGGGTCGGGGTTTGTGGTGGGGCCTGGGTTTGTGGTCGGGCCGGGGTTTGTGGTGGGGCCTGGCTCTGGGCCGGGGCCTGGGCCGGGGTTTGGGCCGGGGTTTGTGGTGGGGTCTGGGTTTGTGGTCGGGTCTGGGTCTGTGGTGGGGCCTGGCTCTGGGCCGGGGTTTGTGGTGGGGCCTGGGTTTGTGGTCGGGCCGGGGCCTGTGGTGGGTTTGTCGTTGGCCCGTTCGTCGGTCCGGGTGCGACCGGCAGCTTCTCGATCTTCTGGACAGAGCCGTCCGGTCTGATCACGGCGGCTTCGGTGCCGTCGGGGTCGTTGACCCAGACCGTTCCGTCCTTGACGGTGACGGCGAGTTCACCGGCCGGCTCTCCGGAGGTGATCTTGATCGGATCAACGAACGCGGCGGCATCGGTCGCGTAGACGAGCAGGCGCCCCGTCCCGTTGTCGGGTATATAGACCCGGTTGTTGGCGGTGACCGGCGCGCCGAGATTGTCAGAGGGGTGCTGTGAACCGATCTCGACGGTGTCGACCGTGCCAGCGGTCCAGTCGGCGAGGAGCAGAGTGTCCGTGCCGCCGACAGTGATCGGGACCAGCGGGCCGTCGACGCGGGGCGCGACCTTCAGGGGGCGACCCTGGCTGGGTAGGCGCAGCGGCGCTGTCGGGTGCCCGTCGCGGACACCGACCAGGGTTCCGTCGGAGGCGTTGACCACGACTGGGTGGCCGTCGGCGATTGTTAGTGACACCTGGTCGTCTGGTCGGGAGACCGTGACCGCGCTTCCTGGCGCGCCGTGGCGGATCGGGACGAGCTTTCCCCCGGAGGGCAGCGCTACCCACAGTGTGCCGTCGTCGGCCATCCCGGCGCCGGCTATGGGGGCGCCGAGGTCGACGGGCGAGCCCAGAACGTCGAGGGTCTGTGGGTCGATCCGGGTGACTCGGCCGGTCTGGTCGTTGACGACATAGGCCTGGTCGTCGCCGGTGACCACGGTGATGCCGGTTCTGAAGTTCTTTTGCTCGGCTGGGATCAGCGTGACCGGGTCGATCCGGCTGACGATGCCGGTGCTGGTGTCGGTGACCAGCACGCTGGAACCCTCCTGGGCGATGATCAGCTTGGGGTCCTTGGCGTTGCTGACGCGGGTGGTGGCGTCAACGCGCCCGGAGGGGCCGTTGATGTGCGAGACGATTCCCTGGGCGCTGCTGGCCAGCCACACGCCGGCATTCCCCAGACGCAGTACGGCAGTGCCCGCGCTCTGCCCTACCAGGAGGACGACGGAGCCGCCGGCAAGAAGGAGTACCAGCGGCACGGTGACCGACCAGCGTACCCGGCGCGCGGCCAGCCGGGACAACATCCACCGGATCCGGTCTTCCCCCTCGGTGCGTGGCACTGTCGTCTCCCCATCAGGAATGACCGAACTCTCGGCCGGATGTCGGCGCACGCCCAACTTTCCGCGCGTTCCTGGTCGATGGCAATGCCCGGCCGGGCGGATGGTGGGGTGGGTCAGCCCCCGGCCCACGGAAAGTGCAGGTCACGAGTGTTCCCTCGCGTTCGGAGAACCCTCGTGGAGGGGGAAACATGGTTCGCGGGGCCCATAGTCGACTCCATCGACCACCGCGAACAATCCCAATGACACAACAATCCCCGGTGCACACAACCGAAACCCGCTGGCCCTGGGTCGTGGGACCACGGAACGAGGAGAGGCTCGCCATGGCGAAAATCGTCGTCAATCCCGAGGTGCTCAGCGCGCTCCAGACCACCTTCACCAACCAGAGCCTCGCCGCGCTGGTCCAGACCGGCACGGGATGTGCAGACGGCTCTGCGGAATGCACTTCTTGCGGACCAGCAGGCGTAGCCGGCCATGTTGAGTCCGGCCGAGCTGGCGGCCCTCGGTCAGCCCGAAGAGCGGATCCGGGGCTGGGTCACCGAGCACGGTGACGATCTGATCGAGTGGGCCACCGGCCCGATCAACCTGCCGGCGCCGGGCAGCCCGATGTGGCGCGAGACCGCGCGACTGTTCTCCAGCCTGGGCGCGAGGTTCTGACCAGAAGTTCGACAGGACGGGGTGCTGAGATGAGCTACGGCGCCGACGGTGGGTCGCGGATCGAGGTCGACCCCACGGAGCTGCTGCGGTTGGCCGCCGACCAGCAGCCACCCAGGCGCACCGCGGCGTTGTAGGCGGCAGCGGATCCTCCTGCCTGTGGCGTGCAGCCCGGCAGCGCGCCCGAGCTCGGAAGCGCTCAGAAGCTACTCTCTTCAGAGCTTGCTTCCGAGCCGTAAGTCTGATTCTTTCGATCCCGGTGTCCGCTCTTGGACGCGTCGGCGGTGGCTGTGTGACCTGCCAGTGCTGCCGGGCCCGCCTACAGGGAGCGGAAGTAGCGGCGCTTCGGGTCTCGCGGGCCGGCGCCGACCTCACGGACGAGTCCACGGTCGACCAGTTTGATGAGCCTGGTCCTCGTCGCGCGGGTGGACAGGCCGATGGCGTTGGCGATTGCGCTGGTGAGTGCGCCGTCGGTCGGGATGGCGGTGAGCGGCACGCTGCTGGGGGAGCGCACCGGCGCCCTGCCGGTCGGGCTCGACACGGTGTGGACGGCACAGCCCACGCAACCGGCGGCGGCGGACGCGCACCTGTCCCAGGCCGGTCATCGGTTGCGGGACGTGCTGTTCGACGCCGACACCTCGCGGCACATCACCGAGCTGATCGACGGCTCGCCGTTCGGCGTGGTCGTGGACATCGTGGTGGAGGCCGACGGCCCGGCGCTCGCCCTGCCCTACGAGCTGCTGCGGATGGCTGGGGGAAGGTTGCTCGCCACCATGCCCGGGGTGCGGCTCACCCGCCGGGTCGCCGGGTTGAACCGGGTGGCGACTGCGCCGCTGCCTGGCCCGCTGAAGATCCTCGTCGCGGTGGCGGCGCCGGAGGAGACCCGGACGCAGAACGCCCCGCTCGACGTCGAGGCGGAGATGCAGGCGATCATCGACGCGGTCCGTCCGGTGGCGGGTTCCGGGGCCGCTCAGGTCACGATCCTCGAGGTCGCCGGCCTGACGGAGATCTCCGACGCGCTGGGCGGCCGGAACCGCGGGGACTCCGATACCGCTGACAGGGACAGTTACCACGTGCTGCACCTGTCCGCGCACGGATCGGCATCCTCGGTGGAGCTGGAGGACGAGGACGGCAACCCGGTCCCGATCCAGGCAGCGGAGTTGGTGGACGCGATCAAGGGCGCATCCCGGCCGCTGCCACTGATCGTGTTGTCGTCCTGCTCGGGTGCGGCCGGCGGCACTGAGGGGCTCGCGCAGACCCTGGTCCGCCGTGGTGCCGACCGGGTGCTGGCCATGCAGACGACCGTCACCGACCGTTACGCAACCGACCTGGCCAGGGTCTTCTACACGGAGCTGGCCTCCGGCCGCGCCGTGTCGGTCACGGCGGCGCTCGCCGAGGCCCGTCGCCGGGTGGACGCCGACCGCCGGGCGAGCGCGCGGGCCACCGGCCGGCTCGCGCCTCCCGAGTACGCCACCGCGACGCTGCTGGCCGCGGCCGGTGACCCGCCGCTGCTCGACGCCGTAGCCGACCAGCGGCCGCTGACCCACCCGTTTGCCGCGCCGGCCGGTGGCAGCGTCCGCGAGCTGGCAATGGGTGATCTGGTCGGGCGGCGCAGGGAGGTCCGTACCACGCTCGCGGTGCTGCGGGGCGGCAGCGCCGCGGTCACGCGTTGGGGCGCGGTTGCCGGCGTGGTGCTGACCGGGCCCGGCGGGATCGGCAAGACAGCGGTTGCCGGGCGGGTAATGGCCCGGCTGCGGGCTGAGGGCTGGGCGGTGGCGGTGCATGTCGGCCGGTGGAACCCGCCGTCGTTGATCGCCGCGACCGCGCAGGCCCTGCGCGGCATCCCGGTCCCGGAGCTGGTCGAGGCGCGGACCGCCCTCACCGACTCCCGTCACGAGGATACGGACAAGATCGCGTGGATTCGGGAATTGCTGGGCGAACACCGCCTGCTGCTGCTGTTCGACGACTTCGAGCAGAACCTCACCGAGGACGGTCGGCGCTTCGCCGACCCTGGCTTCGCCGAGGTGTTCGCAGACCTGGCTCGGGCCGGTGGTCCTGGTCGTTCGGGTGGCCTTGGTGGCCCTGGCAGTCCGAGTGGCGCCGGCCGTCTGCTCGTGACGTGTCGATATCCCCTGCCGGACCGTACCGTGCCGTTTCATCGGGTGGAGGTCGGGCCACTCAGCGGCTCCGAGCTGGGTCGTCTGCTGCTGCGGCTACCGAGCCTGCGGGCGCTGGGTGACGACGACCGGCGCACATTGACCCGGACGATCGGCGGTCATCCACGGC
>NZ_CAUVXI010000071.1:22845-23593 GCF_963555845.1 Protofrankia sp. Cas8
GAGTTCGTCGACGCGCTGTTGCGCAACGGCGCGGCAAACCTGCTGGAGGTCACCGAGAAGATCAGCGATCTGGCCGACACGCTCGGCATCGACCTGCTGGATGATCGCACTTTCGGCGAGGCGGTGGATGATGCCCTTCTGCTCGGCAGCCGGGACATCGTCCTGGAGCTGCTGCTCGCGACGGTGACGGCGGACGAGCGCGCACTTCTCCTGCAGGCGGCGGTGTCCAGCGCTCCGATGTCCGTCGACGATCTTGCGTTCGCGTGGCAGGGGGCCGAGCCCGACCGGGCACAACACCGGATGGTCGCCGCGGCCGTCCGGCGGCTCGCGGACCGGACGCTGCTGCTGCGCCTCGACGGCGATGTGCTCGTCCACCCGTGGATCGCCCACTGGCTGGCTGACGTCGAGCCCGAGACGCGGACGGAGCGACACGGCAGGGCCGAGCGGATGCGGCTGGCTCGCATTGAGACGGGGCGCGCCGAGTTCGCGGATCTGGTCGAGGTGGCCCGCCACCTTGCCGCCCAGCGGCGTTTCGACGACGTCGCAGCCCAGGCACTGACCTTCACCGGCATGCTCGCGGGGGAGTCGTCGGTCGCCGCGCTGCTGGGCGAGGTCGGGCCGATGGTGCCCGCCGACAGCCGAGGGTTCCTTGAGCTTGTCGAGCGGGAGCTCGCCGCGCTGTTGAACATCGGCAGCACCGCGGCGGCCCGGGATCGCGGCAGCGCGATGGTTGCCTCCGCCCGCCGGC
>NZ_CAUVXI010000072.1:0-813 GCF_963555845.1 Protofrankia sp. Cas8
TGCCCCGGGATGGACGCGAGCCGCCTCAACGAGAAGGCCGGCAAGGGGCTCGACCTGTCGGGACGACCGCCGCAGTACCGGCCGCGGACCCTGCGCAAGCCACTGATCGCCGCCATCAACGGTGGGTGCGCCGGCATCGGGCTCGTCCAGGCGCTCATGTGCGACGTCCGCTTCGCCGCCAGGGGTGCGAAGTTCTCCACCGCGTTCGCCCGTCGTGGGCTCGCGGCCGAGTACGGCCTGAGCTGGGTCCTGCCGCGGTATGTCGGGCTGGAGAACGCCCTTGACCTCCTGCTGTCGGCCCGGACCTTCGACGCGGACGAAGCCCTCCGGTTGGGGCTGGTCAGCCGGGTGGTCGAGCGCGACGACGTACTCGCGCAGGCCCAGGCATACGCGGGCGACCTGGCCCGTAACTGTGCACCGACCGCCCTGGCGGCCATCCGGCACCAGGTCTACGGCGACCTCGAGGTCGGCCTGGACGAGGCGCTGCGCGGCTCGTTGCAGGTGATGGCGGTGACCAACGGGTCAGCCGACTTCGTGGAGGGCATGCGCAGCTTCATCGAGCGTCGACCGCCGCACTTCGCCCCGCTGGCCGACGACTTCGACGCCGGTGCACTGACCGGTGCTCCCGTACCCGGCGGCCGGCTGGCAGCCGACGACGTCCTCGGTTAGCGCTTCCCCGGACTCGCCGGTTGGCCGCCGTCCGGGGCCCCGGGGCTGATGATGGGAACGGACTGATGGTGGGAACGATGTGAATCCGGTGCTGTTACAACAGCACCGGATTCACATCATCAGGTCGACGCTGTGGTGGGCCGG
>NZ_CAUVXI010000072.1:1187-23849 GCF_963555845.1 Protofrankia sp. Cas8
GGGGGATCGCGGCTGGGGACGACGTGTCAGCGTGGTTCTTTGGGCAGGCCCAGGACCTGCTCGCCCAGGACGTTGCGCTGGATCTCGACGGCGCCGCCGTAGATCGTCTCTGCCCGGGAGTTCAGGAAGCTCGCCTGGAACAGGCTGAGCCGGTAGTCGTCCTCGACGAGCATCGAACCGGCGCCCGTCGCGTCCATCAGTAGTTCGCCGAAGTCGCGGTGCCAGGTGGACCAGAACAGCTTGGAGATCGACGACTCGGGTCCGGGGTGGGCGTTCGCGACGGCCCGGGAGATGGTGCGGATGTTCATCGCCTGCATGACCCGGAGCCCGACATAGGCCGACGCGATGCGGTCCCGCAGCACCGGGTCGCTCGGCCGGGATCGCACGAGGTCGATCAGCGCCCGCATCTCGCGTTCGAACCCGGCCTGGAAGGGCAGCACGGTGGTGCCGCCGCGCTCGTTGCCCAGGGTCCCCATGACCACGCGCCAGCCACCGTTGACCTCACCCACAACAAGGTCCTTGCTGGTACGGGCTTCGGTGAAGAAGACCTCCGCGAACTCGGCCCCACCGGCCATGTTCCGGATCGGCCGTACCTCGACGCCCGGCTGGTGGCGGGGCACCAGGATCATAGAGATCCCCCGGTGTTTCGGGGCGTCCGGGTCGGTGCGGCACAGGACGTACAGCCAGTCGGCGTAGTTACCGAAGGTCATCCATATTTTCTGGCCGTTGATCACCCATTCGTCGCCGTCGAGTTCGGCCCGGGTACGCAGGCCGGCCAGGTCGCTGCCGGCTTCGGGCTCGCTGAAGCCCTGCCCCCAGAACTCCTCGACCGCGGTGATCTTCGGGAGGAAGCGGGCCTTCTGCTCGGGGGTACCGAACGCGAGCAGGGTCGGGCCGAACAGGTCACGACCGTGGACCCCCACCCAGTACGGTGCCTGCGCCCGGGCGTGCTCGACCTGAAAGATGATCTCCTGGGCGAGCGTTCCGCCGCGGCCGCCGTACTCGACCGGCCAACTGATGTTCAGCCATTTGTCCTTCGCGAGGAGTTTTTCCCACTCCCGGCGGAGTTCCCAGGCGGTGTCGTCGGCCGGGCCGCCGACGCCCAGGATGGTCCGGAAGTCACCGGTAAGATGATCGGCGATCCATGACCGCGCCTCCTCCTGGAACTGCCTGTCCTGTGCGGTGACGGCAACGTCCATTGGCTACCTCGCCCACTCGCGCCCAAGTGGGCGCCTCCGGCCGGATCAACGTGCAAAACCGTACAAAAAGTTAGCTGATAGCTGAGGCTATCGCAACTTGAGCGTCAGGCGGTGGGATGTCCATGCGGATCCCGACGCGCTATGGTTAGCTGATTTAGCTGATGGGAGAGGTGCTGTCGTGGACTTTGACCTCACGGACGAGCAGCGCATGCTGGCGCAGACCGCGCGGGACTTCGTCTCGCGTACCTGCCCACCGCGGCTGGCCAAGGAATGGGATGAGCAGGGCGTCCTGCCCAAGGAGCTCTTCCGCGGCATGGCCGACCTCGGGTGGTTCGGCCTCCCACTACCGGAGGACAGCGGTGGGGGCGGCGGTACCGCGCTCGAACTCGTGCTGCTCGCCGAGGAACTCGGGCGTGCCAGCCTCGACATCGCGATGTGCTACTCGGGCACCTTCATCCCCGGGCTCACCCTGCTGAAGTGGGGCACCCAGGCCCAGCGCGACCGCTACCTGCCCGGCATGCTGGATGGCACCGAGCGTTTCGCCATCGCCATGAGCGAGCCGGACGCCGGCTCCGACGTCGCGGCACTGCGCACCACCGCGGTCGACCACGGCGACCACTTCGTCCTCAACGGGCAGAAGGCATGGTGCACCGGGGCGGGCCTGCCCGGTACGACCATCGCGATGTACGTGCGCACCGACCCGTCCGCGCCCAAGCACGAGGGGCTGTCCCTGGTGCTGGTCGATCCCGCGACCGCAGGCGTGGAGATCCGTCGGACGCCGACGTTGGCCCGGCACATCCTCGGCACCAACGAGGTGTTCCTGCACGACGTGGTCGTGCCCCGGGAGAACCTGGTGGGTCCCCTGCACGGCGGTTGGAAGGTCATGCTCTCCGGGCTCGACCTCGAGCGGGTGCTCATGAGCGGCGCATACGTCGGGGTGGCCCAGGCCACGCTCGACGAGGCGCTGGAGTACTCCAAGCAGCGCCAGCAGTTCGACCGGCCGATCGGGAACTTCCAGTCGCTCTCGCACGCGATGGCCGACCTCCAGGTCGAGATCGACTCCGCTCGGCTGTTGTCGTACCGGGCCGCCTGGCTGCACGCCCAGGGCCGGCCGTGTTCCCGTGAGGGTTCGATGGCCAAGCTCAAGGGCTCCGAGACCTATGTCGCGGCGGCTCGGTGGGGCATGCAGATCCTCGGCGGTCACGGCTTCGCCACCGAGAGCGTGATGAGCTTCCGCTGGCGTGAGTCCATCGTCGCACCGATCTCCGGCGGCACCAGCCAGATCCAGCGCAACGCGATCGCACGCAGTATGGGCCTTCGCAGCTACTGACAGCAATTGGCTACCGATGGTAGTCGCTACTGATGACGGTCACCGATGACCCTGTCCAGGAGAGGCAGCCACTGAACATGGCGAACTACGACTTCGGGGACGTCCTCCTCGTCGAGTCCGACGGCCCGGTGCGCGTCGTCACGATGAACCGTCCAGCGGCGTTGAACGCGTTCGCCGGCGGGCTGCACGAAGCCATCGCCGACGTCTGGGCACGCATCGCCAGCGACCGGGACGCACGCGCGGTGGTGCTCACCGGGGCGGGTCGCGCGTTCAGCGCGGGCGGCGACATCCCGGGGATGGCCCAGCAGATCGCCGACCCGGAACACCGCCGGCACAGCATGCGCGAGGCGCGGCGGCTCGCCGACGAGGTGGTGCGCTTCCACCTGCCGGTGGTGGCTGCGGTCAACGGCCCCGCCGTCGGCCTCGGGGCGACGATCGCGGTCATGAGCGACATCGTCCTGATCGCCGACACCGCGTTCCTGGCTGATCCGCACGTGCAGGTGGGTCTGGTCGCCGGTGACGGTGGCGCGGCGTTCTGGCCACTGGCCACCAGCATCCTGCGGGCCAAGGAGTACCTGCTCACCGGTGACCGCATCCCCGCGGACCAGGCTGTCGCCCTGGGCCTGGCCAACCGGGTGGTCCCGGCCGCCGAGTTGATGGACGAGGCCCGCCGGGTCGCGCACAAGCTTGCCGGGCTACCCCCGCAGGCCGTCCAGGACACCAAGCGGGCGATCAACCTGCATCTGGCGCAGGCCGCTCGGCTGGTCCTGGATTTCTCCCTGGCGGCGGAGGGCGAGTCGTTCACCACCGACGAGTTGCGCCACAACGTCGAGAGCTTCAAAGCCAAGTCATGACCATGACCATGATCGTGACCATGGGCGCCGTCTCATGAGCGCACCGGTCGCAGGGATCAGCTGAGCAGATCGAGGACGGTCTGCTTGTCGGTGTCCTCCAGTAGGAGTTTGCCGACCGCGGTGAGGTGCCGGCGCCAGAAGGCCTCCGCCTCTTCGGTCTGCCGGTTGCGGATCAGCGCGACGAGCTTGGTGTTGGCGCGATGTGCCTTGCCCACGAGCGTCCCCTGCTGGTCGGGGTCGCTGACACGCGCCATGTGGGAGGACACGGTGGCGGACTCGACGATCCGGTACAGCATTCCGACCAGGAGTCGCAGGGTTCGGTTGCCGGCCAGTTCGACGACGAGAAGGTGGAACTCCGCGTCGATGAACAAGAACCGCTCGTGATCGTCGAGGGCCTCCTGGCAGCTGGCCAGCATCTCGTTGAGCCGCGCGAGGTCACCGTCGTCGTGCCGCTCGGCGCACATGCCGGCGGCACGGGACTCCAGCAGAGCCCGGGCCTCGTAGACGTCGGCGAGGGTTGTGCCCCGGTACTGCAGGATCGCACCCGCGTACCGGGCGGCGGTGTCCCCGGACGGGAGATGGACGCGCGCTCCGCCGCGCGCACCCCGTCGGACACTGATCAGCCCCTCGGACTCCAGCACCCGGAACCCCTCCCGTAGAGTCGGGCGGGAGACTCCGAAGCGTTCCATGAGGACCGCTTCAGACGGAAGCGCCGTTCCCTCGCCGAGTTTTCCGAGGATGATCTGCCGGCGGAGATGACTGGCGACGATTTCGCCGGCTTTGGGTACGCGGACACGGTCTTCGGTCGCCACGGAATCCTCCTGCTCGTTGGCACCGCCGCAGAACGGGAGTGGTGACTCGGCGTTGGGTGCCGGAGGCGGGTGAGTAGAGGTGTCCCCTGCGCGGTCGCTTCGATAATAATCTATCGGATCGCCCCTTGGCCTGTGTCTCCGGGCGATGAGGACGTTCCGGTTCGCGCACCCTTCAGCCGGGCTGGCCAGGCTGGCCGGCCCGGCTGGTCAGCCCGGCTAGATGCCTATCCGCTGGGCGAGCTGTTCGCGATGGTAGGCGGGGTCACCGAACAGGAGCTGCGAGGTCTTGGCCCGCTTGAAGTAGAGATGGGCGGGATGTTCCCAGGTGAAGCCGATCCCACCGTGCACCTGGATGTTCTCGGCGGCGCAGTGGAAGAACGCGTCCGAGCAGTAGGACTTGGCCACGCTGGCCACGACCGGGAGTTCGTCGTTGCCCTCAGCGGCTGCCCACAGGCCGTAGTACGCAGCGGACTTGGCCGACTCCACGTCCAGCAGCATGTCCGCGCACTTGTGCTTGATCGCTTGGAACGAACCGATGGGCCGGCCGAACTGTACCCGGATCTTGGCGTACTCGACGGCCATCTCCAGCACCTTCTGGGCACCGCCGACCTGCTCGGCGGCCAGGCCGATGGCCGCGGTGTCGAGAACCCGCAGGAGAACGCCCTCGCCCTCGCCGTCGACACCGATCAGCCGGGCGGGGGTGTCGTCGAAGTCGAGCCGGGCCTGCTTGCGGGTGAGGTCCATGGTCGGCAGCGCGGTGCGGGTGAGGCCGGGCGCGTCGCCGGGGATGGCGAAGAGGCTGACTCCGGCTGCGGTCCGAGCCGCGACCACGACGAGGTCGGCGGTGTGACCGTCAAGCACGTAGCTCTTGGATCCGTTCAGCCGCCACTCGTTGCCGTGCCGGGTCGCGGGGAGCGTGATCCCGTCGGTGTCCCATCGGCCGGACTCCTCGGTGAACGCGAGCGTCGCTCGGGTGTCGCCGCCGGCGATGCCGGGCAGGTAGTCCTTCTGAGCCGCGTCGTCGCCGCTGGCGACAAGCGCCGTCGTCGCGAGGACGACCGTGGAGAAGTAGGGCGCGCACAGCAGCGCGCGGCCAGCTTCCTCCAGGACGATGCCCACCTCGACGAACCCGTAGCCGGCACCACCGTGCTCTTCGGGGATCGCGAGACCCGTCAGGCCGAGTTCGCCGGCCAGTTTCGCCCAGACGTTCGCATCATAACCCTCGGTGGTCTCCATGAGACGCCGAACTTCGGATTCCGGAGAAAGATCCTCCAGGAAGTCGCGCACGGCGCGGCGTAGCTCTTCCTGCTCCTCGCTGAAGGCGAAGTTCACGGCAGCTCCCGGCTACAGGCAATATTCTGAACGAGGGTACAATTAGTAATCTAATTCGGCAAGATATACTCTGAGTAACAGGATGGCGTGCCGTCGAATCGGACGACACGACGTCGTTGAGCATGTCATCCCGTGGCTCAGGCCATTGTCAGTCCACCGCTTACCGACAGTGTCTGCCCGGTGATGTAGCCCGCCGCGGGGGAAGCGAGGAAGACGACGGCCGGGGCGATGTCGGTCGGCTGCCCGATCCGCTTCATCGGGACGGCCCGCGCGAGCGAGTCGTAGAGGCGCTGGCTGACGTCCGCGACCTGGTCGAGCAGGGCGGTGTCGGTCGGGCCGGGGCAGACGGCGTTGACGGTGATCCCGGCGGCGGCGGTCTCTCGGGCGAGTGCCTTGGCGAACGCGATGACCCCACCCTTGGTGGCCGAGTAGACCACCTCGCCGGACGATCCGACCCGTCCCGCGTCCGAGGCGATGTTGATGATGCGGCCCGACCCCCGTGCCAGCATGCTGTCAAGGACCGCACGGCTGGCGCGGATCGTGCCGAGCAGGTTGACATCCACCAGGCGCAGCCAGGTTGCCTCGTCGCTGTCGACGAACGGGCCGATCACGTCGACCCCGGCGTTGTTCACGAGGATGTCGACCTCGCCGAGCTCCGCCCGCACCCGCTCGACAGCGGCGAGCACGCTTGCGTTGTCGGTCACGTCGACGGTGACGCCAAGGGCGCGGCCGGCCAGTTTGTCCGCGGTCACCGCGGCGCCGTCGCCGTCGCGGTCGGCCACGGCTACAGCCGCCCCCGCCTGCGCCAGGGCGGCCGCGATGGCGGCTCCGATCCCGCGGGCGGCGCCGGTCACGATCGCGACCTTGCCCTCAAGTGCCTCGGTCATGCGCCGCGCTCCTCTCTACATCGCTGGCGGGTCCCGGTCGGTGCATCCGTGGTCCCGTATTGGCGTCATATCATATAACTATTTTGGATGTCATGATCGGACCTTCGGGTTGCCTCCCGAGACTGCCGGCCGGCCCCGTGACTGGTTGCCCGACACCACAAATCGTGCAAGCATCTAACTTGTTACATGTCCTCTGCCGTCACGCGGAAGTGCCGGGCTCCGCCCACGTCCGTCACGACAGAGCGGTCAGCTCCGCCACACTGCGTCGGGAGAACGATGTCGGGTCTACTTGCCTACGGTGCCTATCTGCCCTACCACCGGCTCCAGCGCAAGGCCGTGGCCGCCGCGCTCGGCGGCCGTGGTGGTTCCGGTGCGCGCACGGTGGCCTCCTTCGATGAGGACACCACATCCCTGGGTGTGGAAGCGGCGCGGATCACCCTGCGGGGTCACGCGGCCGCGTCCGGGCCTCGGCAGGTCTATTTCGCCACGACGGCGCCGGCCTATCTGGACAAGACCAACGCCACGGCCATCCACGCCGCACTCGGGCTGGACGAATCCGTGCTCGCGGTCGACATGGTCGGCTCGGTGCGGTCCGGCGTCGGGGCCCTGCTGGCCGCGAGCGCGGCGACCGAGCCGACGCTGGTCGTGCTCTCCGACATCCGCACCGGCCTGCCCGGTGGCGCGGACGAGCGTGACGGCGGTGACGGCGCGGCGGCACTGCTGGTCGGGCCGGGCACGCCGGCGGCACCCGTGCTCGCGGAGATCCTCGCGAACGCCTCGGCCACCGAGGAGTTCCTCGACCGGTGGCGCGTGCCGGGCGACGACCACTCGCGGGTCTGGGAGGAGCGCTTCGGCGAGTCGGTCTACGTACCGCTCGCCGACCGGGCATTCGCCGACCTGCTCAAGCAGATCGACCTGACGCCGGACCAGATCGACCACCTCATCGTGGCCGGTCTGCACGCGCGGTCGGTGGCCTCCTTCACCCGGCGCGCGGGCGTACGGCCCGACGCCGTCGTCGACGGCCTGGCGAAGACCGTCGGCAACACCGGGACCGCCCATGCCGGCCTGCTGCTCGCCGACACCCTCGACAGGGCCGGGGCGGGTAAGACGATCGTGGTCGTCGTCCTCGCGGACGGCGTGACCGCGGTGGCGCTGCGTACCACCGAAGCCCTGCCCGAACACCGCGCCGCCGTCTCGGTGGCGGCCCAGATCGCCGGCGGGCGGGACACCCTGCGGTATGCCGACTTCCTCAACTGGCGGGGCCGGCTCGCGACCGAACCGCCCCGGCGGCCCGATCCCGACGCCTACGCTGCTCCGCCGGCCGGCCGCAACGCCGACTGGAAGTTCGGCTTCACCGGCTCCCGTTGCAACAACTGTGCTACCCGGCACCTGCCGCCGGCGCGGGTCTGCCGTTCGTGCGGCGCCGTGGACGACATGGCGCCGGAACGTCTCGCGGACACCTACGGCACGGTGGCGACGTTCACGATCGACCGACTTGCCTTCACCCCGAGCCCGCCGCTGGTCGCCGTGGTCATCGACATCGACGGCGGTGGCCGCTTCAAGTGCGAGCTGACCGATGTCGACCCGGACAGCGTCGCCATCGGCGACCGGGTCGAGATGACCTTCCGCAAGGTGAACACCGCGCGGGGCATCCACAACTACTTCTGGAAGGCCCGCCCCGTGCGGGCCGCGGGCAGCACCGAAGGGCTGGAGGCCTGAGATGGCGTCACGCGGGATCAGGGACAAGGTTGCCATTGTCGGCATGGGCTGCACGTCGTTCGGGGAGCGCTGGGAATCCTCCGTCGACGACCTGCTGATCGAGTCCTCCCAGGCGGCGTACGCTTCGGCCGGGCTGTCCCGGGACGATGTCGACGCCTACTGGCTCGGCACGATGGGTTCGGGTAACTCCGGGTTGACGCTGTCGCGTCCGCTGCGGCTGCCCTACAAGCCGGTCTCCCGGCTGGAGAACTACTGCGCCACCGGTTCGGAGGCGCTGCGTAACGCCTGCTACGCGGTAGCCAGCGGTGCCTACGACATCGCCATGGCGATCGGGGTGGAGAAGCTCAAGGACTCCGGGTTCTCCGGCCTGGCCGGGGCGACGCCGCCGGGCGACGGGACCGGGTCGGAGACCACCGCACCGGCGAACTTCAGTCTGCTCGCGCCCGCCTACGCCAAGAAGTACGGCGTGGACACCGACGAGATGAAGGACGTCCTGACCCGCATCGCGTGGAAGAACCACGTCAACGGCGCGCAGAACCCGCGGGCGCAGTTCCGCAAGGAGGTGGCCAAGGACGTCATCTGCAACGCGCCGCTGGTCGCCGGGCCGCTGGGCATCTTCGACTGCTCCGGTGTCAGCGACGGGTCGGCGGCGGCGATCGTGGTCCGGGCCGAGGACGCCCACCGCTACACCGACAAGCCGATCTACATCAAGGCGCTGTCGTTCATCGCGGGACCGGCCACGGGTAACTCCGACCCCGACTACGACTACACGACCTTTCCCGAGGTCGTCGCATCAGCGAAGGACGCCTACGCCCAGGCCGGTGTGACCGACCCGCGGGCAGAGCTCGCTCTCGCCGAGGTGCACGACTGCTTCACCCCCACCGAGCTCGTCCTGATGGAGGACCTCGGTTTCGCCGACCGTGGGTTCGGCTGGAAGGAAGTCCTCGCCGGGACCTTCGATCGTGACGGTGACCTCCCGGTCAACCCGGACGGCGGTCTGAAGGCGTTCGGGCACCCGATCGGGGCGTCCGGCCTTCGGATGATGTTCGAGTGCTGGCTGCAGCTGCGCGGTGAGGCTCCGGCGGAGCGCACGATCTCCACGATCGCCGCGGGCAAGAAGCTCGGCATGACCCACAACCTGGGCGGCGGGCCGGGCGAGTGCGTGTCGTTCGTGTCGATCGTCGGTTCCGAACCGTCAGCCTGACCGCCATCGGCGGTCAAAGCCCGGAGCACCAGGCCGGCCGGATACCCATCCGGCCGGCTACGTGCGGTAGAAGTCCTGTCGGTGTCTCACCATCTCGACCGTGACGAGACGCTTGTCCTCGTCGATGCTGTAGACCACTCGGTAGGTCGCCCGGCGGGCGGACCACAGCCCGGCGAACGGCGCGTGCAGTGGTTTGCCCATCCGGCCTGGCTCTGCGCGCATCGGTCCTGTTACCAGTTTCAGGACGGCCGCCGCCACCGGCTCCGGTAGCTCTTCGGCGACCGCCCGCCGGGCGGAGCGGGACCAGCGGACCTCGTACGGGTCGTTCACCCAGCCTGCCGTTTCCTCTGGTGGAAGGCGTCGAGCACCTCGTCGGTCGGGTAGACCTCGCCGCGGGCGACCTCTTGGCGTGCCTGGAGGATCGCCGCAACCGTGTCGGTGTCTGCGAGGATTTCCAGGGTTTCGTGCAGGCTCTCCCACTCGTCCACGGAGACCACCACGGCGGCGGGACGTCCGTTGCGGGTCACTGTGACCTGGTCGTGCTGCTGCTGTACCCGAGTGACCAGTTCGGACAGCCGGGTCTTGACCTCCGCGAGCGGCAGCGTTTCCAAGGTCGGAATTATAGTCATCAAATTGTCGCCACTGCACAGACCAGCGCCGTCCGCGAGGCCAGCGACGGGAGCACGAGAGGATCGGGAGAGGTACAGCCGTGCGGCTGCTCGTTGCAGAACGCGCTCAGGCGATGCAATCTCTTGGTCTGTAGGGGTACTCGGCGCTCGGCGCTCGGCGCGCCGTCGCAGATGTCACATCGTTCAGTGGCTCGTGCTGCTCATCGGGCCGCGCTGTTCAGCTGTTACGCGCTGTTCAGCTGTTACGCGGTGGTCAGGTTCGCGGCGCGGGGTGCGCACCAGACCCTCCTGTGCGATCGAGGCCACCAGGTATCCGTCGGCGTCGTAGACGTGGGCCCGGACCAGAGCATGACCGCCGGCTGCCACCGGGCTCTCCCTGTCGTGCAGCAGCCACCCGTCGGCCCGGAACGGCCGGTGGAACCAGACCGCGTGGTCAAGACTGGCCATACCGGCGTCCCTGGTGGTTTTGCCGTGCGGCAGCAACGCTGTGCTAATAAGATCAAGATCGGACGCGTAGGTGAGCGCGCAGACGTGCACGAGCGGATCGTCGGGCAGCGGCTCGGCCGACCGGAACCAGACCCGCTGACGGGCGGGCCTCGGCCCGCGCTCCGCCGCCAGCGCCGGTGGCTCGTCCACGCAGCGTACTTCCGTCCTGAACTGCCCGGCGCGGAACCACTGCATCCAGGGCGCTGATGCGGCGCCCGCGTCGGCGTACCAGTCCTCCAGCGTGCGCACCTGGTCCGGCGGCGGCACCAGCGGCATCGGCTCGGCGTGCGTCGGACCCTGCGCCGGGAGGTGGAACGAGGCGCTCAGCTGGAAAATCGTTTCTCCGAGCTGGACACCGACCACGCGTCGGGTGCTGTAAGAGCCGCCGTCACGGATTCGATCGACCAGGTAGATGACCGGCACGGCCGGGTCGCCCGGCCGCAGAAAGTAGGCATGGAGCGAGTGGACGGAGCGGGCCGGTTCGACGGTGCGGCCGGCCGCGATGAGTGCCTGGCCGGCGACCTGACCACCGAAGAGGCGGACCGGCAGTTCTCCGTGGCTGCTCCACCCGCGGAAGATGTCCACGTCGAGCCGCTCAAGGTCGAGGACACCGACCAGGGTGGTGGGGCGCTGGTGTCGAGTGCTGATCACATCCTCCTCCGTGTCGTCAAGTATGAAATTAAATGATTTATCTTTAGTGAAGGAGGATGGGCGAGTTCATGGGTCCGGAGTCACATCCGGCCCCGGCGGTGCGCCTGCGAGGTCGCTGCCCGCTGGCGACTTGCACGGTCCGTGCCTGCTCAGGCGGTCTGGGTCGTCCTGTCCGGAAGTCGTCGCGGAGTTGGCGGTCTGGCCCTATAGTGCAACTCATTAAGCGTATTGTTGCCTGTGTTGATCTGGTTGTGGTTGCGGTGTGTCGAATAGGCCGGCCTGACCTGGAGGTGTCGTGACGACGCACGACGCGGGGTTGCTCGCGCGGCTGGAGCAGGTGGAGGCGCGGCTCGCGCTCGGGCAGCTGCCGATCCGGTACGCGCTCGCGGTCGACGGCCGTGACCTCGACGCCTGGATATCGCTGTTCGTGCCGGATGTCAACTGCGGCCGGCACGGCCGCGGCCGGGAGGCACTGCGTGGATACATCGCGCCCAGCCTGCGGTGGTTCTACCGGTCGGTGCACCAGATCTGCGGTCATCGCGTGGAGTTGCTCGATGCCGACAACGCCCGCGGGCAGGTGTACTGTCGGGCCGAGCACGAGGTCGGCGACCGCTGGATCGTCATGGCCATCTGCTACTTCGACACCTACCAGCGGATCGACGGCGAGTGGCTGTTCGCCCGGCGGGACGAGCGGCACTGGTACGCAGCCGATGTCACCGAGCACCCGCAGGCCGTGGGATTCGACAGTTGGGGCACGTCGCCGACGCCACCGGGCCTGCCGCAGTCCTTCCCGACGTGGGCAGGCTTCTGGGACGGCGTCGACACCACCGGACTGACCGCGTCCGGGACCACTTCGTCCGGGACCACTTCGTCCGGACTGACCGCATCCGGGGCGACCGCCGCCCGGACGACCCGGGCATGACCGCCGCGGCCGGGACGACATGGATGGCCCAGCTCACCGGAGTCTGGTCGGGCCCGGGTGCGGGTCAGACGGCTGTGATCAGTGGTGCTACTCGCTGGACCGGCGCCGACCTGCTGGGGCACGCCGCGGGCGCGGCCGACTGGCTCGACAGCCTTGCCGTGCCCGTGGGAACCCCGTTGCCGGCTCTGGTCTCGACCACGCTGGAAGCTCTTGCGCTGACGATCGCGGGCGCTGCCACCCGGCGTCCCCTCGCGCCGATCAGCACCAGACTCACCCCCCGGGAACTCACCGCCTGTCTGGCCGGCCTCGCCGGCGATCTGCTCCTGGCCGAGCCGGAGGCGGCGGACCTCGGCCGGGAACTGGCGACGGCAACGGGCCGTCGGCTTGTCGTTCATCCACCGGCCGCGGCGTCCGACCGGCTGTTGACCGACCGGCTGTCGGCGGACCAGCCGGGTCCGGATGAGACCGCGCTGATCCTGCACACGTCCGGGACCTCCGGGGTGCCCAAGGCGGTGTATGTGGCCGAGGGCAAGCTCGCAGTACGGGGCAGGGTCAACGCCGCGATCGTCGACCTTGCGCCGGGCAGCGTGTACGCATCTGGTTCGCCCTACCATCACATCGCCGGCCTCGGCATGATCGCGGTTGCGTTGGGCGCCGGAGCCACGGTTGTCTGTGCGCCACCGTTCTCGCCGCGTAACTGGCAGGACCTGGCCGACTACGGCACGACACATGCCCTGCTGGTACCGACGATGATCGACCGACTGCTCGCTGAGGGCGCGCTGGCATTGCCGACGCTGCGCGTGCTGCAGTACGGCGCGTCCCCGATCCATCCGGACACGCTCCGCGAGGCGATGGCAGTTCTTCCGGGCGTTGCCTTCGTGCAGATCTTCGGGCAGACGGAGGGTTCTCCGGTCACCTGTCTGAACTTCGACGATCATCGACTTGCGGCCACGACCCGGCCCGAGCTGCTGCGCACGGTCGGCCGCGCGGCGCAGGGTGTGGAGCTGCGGGTGGTCGATCCGGGTCCGGACGGCAGCGGCGAGATCCGGGCCCGCGGCGAGCACCTCTTCCAGCCCGAGGCCGACGGTTGGCTGCACACCGGAGACCTCGGTCATATCGATTCCGATGGCTATGTCACGCTGCTGGGCCGCCGTGGTGACCGCATTGTGCGGGGTGGGGAAAACGTGGATCCACTGGAGGTTGAACAGGTCCTCAGTCTCCATCCCGCGATCCGCGAGGTTGCCGTCGTCGGCCGGGCGGACCGGCGCTGGGGTCAGGTCGTGAAGGCGTTCGTCGTCCCCGCCGACCCGCGGGATCCACCGGACGTCGAGGAGCTGCGCCTGTTCGCGCGGGAGTCCCTGAGCGGGTTCAAGGTGCCCGCCGAGTGGGAGATGATCGAAATTCTGCCGAGAAGCGCCGCCGGCAAGGTGTTGCGTAGAGTGTTGCAATCGTGACCACGGTTAACGTCGACCCGGTCGGGCCGGGATCAGCCGGGTCAGGATCGGCCGGGTCAGGATCGGCCGGGCTGCGGATCGGGGTTCGGCCACCCTTCGCGCTGCTGCGAGGCGGCACCGAGCGCCTGTACGAGGCCGCTGCGCAGATCCGGGACCTCGGATTCGACCATGCCGTCATCGGTGACCACGTGAGTTTTCGCGGCGGCTACGGTTCCGACGGGCTCATCCAGGCCACGGCGTTGCTGGTCGCCGCGCCCGACATCGAGGTTCACACCGGGGTCTTCCTGCTACCGCTGCGTCACCCCGTCCCGGTTGCGCGTCAGGTTGCCACGCTCGCGGCCATGGCACCCGGGCGGTTCGTCTTCGGCGTGGGCATCGGCGGTGAGGACCGCGCCGAGGTCGAGGCATGCGGTGTCGACCCCGCCACCCGTGGCCGCCGGATGGACGAGGCCCTGGTCGTGCTGCGGGCACTGCTGGCCGGTGATGCGGTGACGGTCGACGGGGAGCACTTCCAGCTCCGCGACGTGCGGGTGTCACCGCCGCCGGCCGTGCCCGTACCGATAGTGATCGGCGGCCGGTCGGCCGCGGCGGTTCGGCGGGCGGGTCGTCACGGTGACGGCTGGCTCGGTGTGTGGGTCTCGCCCGAGCGTTACGCCTCCGTCATCGCCGAGATCGATGACGTCGCGACCGCCTCCGGTCGGTCCGCGGTGGCCTGGCGGCACGCGCTGCTGGTCTGGTGCGGCTTCGGCGGGTCGGTCCAGGACGCCGGTTTGTCGGTCTCGCGGGCGATGGAGAGCTTCTACGGCGTGCCCTTCGACCGTTTCTCGCGGTACGTGCCCCGGGGGACCCCGCAGGATGTGGCGCAGGCGCTGGTGCCCTATCTTGATGCCGGCTGCCGCGATGTGCACCTGCTGCCGGTCGCCGGTGACGAGGATGAGGCACTTGAGTCGGCGGCGCAGGTACGCAGCCTGCTCCTGCGGCGCGGGTGAGCGACCCCGGTTCTCCCGGTCGGGAGAACCCGGTCGGGAGAAACAACGGAGACGAACAGCAGTCAACGCTTCATCGGATGGCTGGGATCCTCTGCCATCCGCCTTCAATGACGAGGAGTAATTCGTGGGGCAGTTCACGTTCCCGGTGGAGGCCGGTCAGATCATGCTCTTCGCGCGCTCGGTCGCGGATCCCAACCCCGTCTACCACGACGCGGAGCGGGCCGGGGAGGCTGAGACGGCGGGGATCATCGCTCCGCCGACGTTTGTCCAGTCCTCCGCCCAGTACGACCCTGACTATCCGCTGCGACCGCGTACCGGCGAGGCATGGTTCGGCTCCGGCCGGGAACCCAGCGGAGTCACCGATGCGGTCTCCGGCGGCGGCCGGCTGCACGCCGAGCAGCATTTCGAGTATTTCCGGCAGGTCCGGCCGGGCGACCTGCTCACGGTGACCAACGTGCCGGGAAACACCTGGGAGAAGACGGGTCGGCGGGGCGGCAAGCTGCTGTTCGAAGAACAGGTCACCGAGTACCGGGACGCAGCCGGCGAGCTGGTTGTCCGGGCCCGTGGCGTGAGCGTGCGACCCGAGAAGCCGGTTGAGCAGGGGGCGAACTGATGGCATTGCGCGGCGCTGAGGTGAAAGTCGGCGAGATTCACGAGCAGGTGCTCGTCGACGATCTCACCCGGACCCAGATTGTGCAGTACGCCGGCGCATCCGGGGACTACAACCCGCTGCACACCGATGCGGTGTACGCGCGCGATGCCGCGGGCTACCCGGGTGTGTTCGCGCACGGGATGCTGGCGATGGGTATGACCGCCCGCGCCGTCACCGACCTGGTGGGCGACGGTCGTCTCACCCGCTACGGCGTCCGGTTCAAGAGCCAGGTCTGGCCGGGTGACCGCCTCACCGCCCGCGTCACCGTGGCCGGCCTGCGCGAGGCCGACGGCGTCAGCCTGGTCGACCTCGACGTGGTCACGGTCAACGCGCGGGGCGAGGAAGTCATCGCCGGCTACGCCTCGGCTCGCGTGGACTGACGAACTGGTCGGGTCCAGACCATGCGCGTGTGCTGGGTGACTAGTGGGCCAAAGGGCGCGCGACGATCGTCAGATCGCGCGCCCGGAGGCCGCAGTTCCCGGAGAACTGCGGGGACTCCACGTCGGGTCCCGCAGTCACCCAGCACAGTGTCAGTGGCCGATCACGACGGGCTTGCGGCCGAGCTCGTCCAGTAGCGACTGGCTGTAGACGATCCGTCCGGTGATATCTGACTCGGCCAGGGCCAGTGCGGCCTCGGCCAGCACCGAGGGGTCCTCGATCGGGAAGTCCGCGACGAGGTCATGCGCACCCGCTCCGGGCGTCGCGACGTTGTCGAGCGGGGCGAGCGCGTTGGCTCGTATCCCGTAACGGTAGCCCTCGGCCGCAACCGCGGTCGTGAAACGTTCCAGCGCCGCCTTGCACAGGCCGTACGCGGCGAAGCCACGCTCGTGCACCGGTTCGAACGGTGGGCCCTGCGGGTGCTGTGCGGCCCGGGAGGAGATATTGATCACCCATCCGGCCCCCCGCTCGCGCATACCCGGGAGCACCAGCTGGGTCAGCTCGAAGGGCGCCCACACCTGAACTTCGATCATGAGGCGAAAACGCTTCTCGGTGAACTCCTCGACCGGCGCGAGAAAGGTGACAGCCGCGTTGTTCACGAGGATGTCGACCGGCCCGAACGCCTCGACGGTCTCGGCGACGATGCGCCGCCTGTCCTCGGCCGAGGACAGGTCCCCGCGCACGGCCACGGCTTCGTGGCCGGCGGCCTGGATAGCCTCGACGGTCTCCCGCAGGCTTCCCGGGTACCGGGGGTCGGGCTCGAGGGTGCGGGCCATGGCCGCGACCCTGGCTCCTTCGCGCGCGAGCCGGAGCGCCACCGCTGCTCCGAGGCCGCGGCTCGCCCCGGTGACAAGCGCCACCCTTCCGTCCAGCGTTCCCACGGATCCTCCTCGACCGGTGGGTGGAATCACCCCACCATATGGTCTAAATAGTCATATATTTAAGTAACGTCTGCCCGGCCTGGCGATCAGTGGCCGGCGCCGTCGACCTCGACGAAGTCGCGCCCGCGGATCATGCGGGTCGGGGTGAAGACCAGGACGTCTTTGCCGTGTTGGTTACGTACTGTCACGCGGCTGGCCACGATGCCGCGTCCGGGCTTGCTGGTCGGGCGGGCCGACAGGGTCTCGACGATCGCGTGCAGTGTGTCGCCGACGTAGGTGGGGCCCTTGACCGTCAGTTCCATCGACAGGAATGCCAGGCCGGTGCCGTGCAGCGCGTTGGTCTGGAGTACCAGGCCCTCGGCGATGCAGTAGACGAAGGCTCCCGGTACCAGCCGGCCCGCGTAGCCGCCGGCGGCGGCGTGGGTGGCATCGACGAACAGCGGCTCGTTGAAGCCGCCCCACTGGATGAACGTCATGAGGTCGGATTCGGTGATGGTCCGGGCCGAGGTGCGAAACGCCGATCCCGGGACCATCTCCTCCCAGGTCATCCCAGGCGCCAGCAGCGGCACCTCGCTGCTCTTCGGCGTGGGGGCGGCGGTGTCGGTCGCTGCGGTGTCGGTCGCTGCGGTTTCGGTCACTGCTGAACTCCTCGTCGGACGGCCGGCGGTGGGTCAGATTTCGGCACGGTGTTGTGCTTCGACGGCGATGAAGTCCGGCTTGCGCTTCTCCCGGATCGCGGCGATGCCCTCCTGGGCGGAGGGGCTCGCGAAGCCGTAGAACTCGTGCGCGAGCGAGGCTTCGAACGCCGGCAGCTGCACCCGGTACCAGTGGTTGAGCGAGGACTTGGTCGCGCGCAGCGCGTCGGACGAGCCGGTGGCCAGCGCGCTCGCCACTTCGAGGCCGCGTGCGTGTACCTGGTCGTCGTCCACCGCGAGCGAGACCAGCCCGATACGCTCGGCTTCCTCACCGGTGAGGCGCTCGCAGGTGAGCAGGTAGTACTTGGCCTTGGCCATCCCGCACAGCAGCGGCCAGCACAGCACGGCGTGGTCGCCGGCCGCGACACCGAGCCGGGTGTGGCCGTCGACGATGGTCGCACGCTTCCCGACCACCGAGATGTCGGCCATCATGCCGACGGCGAGACCCGCGCCGACGGCGGGGCCGTGCATGGCCGAGACCACGGGCTTGGACAGGTCCAGGACGCCGAGCACCATGGCGCGCGCCTCGTGCAGAACCCTGGTGCGGACTCCGGGGTTGTCGGCCATCTCCTGGAGCAGGTCGAAGGTACCGCCGGCGGAGAACGCCTTGCCCTCGCCCTGGATGAGTACGACCCGGGTCTGCGGGTCGCGGTCGATGACCGGCCAGACCTCGGCGAGGTCGCGGTGCATCCGCGGGTTGACCGCGTTGAGGTTGGGTGCGTCAAGCACGATGCGCAGAACGCCGAGCGCGGGTCGCTCGAAACGTAGCGTCGGAAAGTCGTCGTACCGGTCGCTCACACGTGACTCCAGCGTCGTCGCGCCGCGGACCGCGGCAGGGGGATCAGATCCGGTCGCATCTCGAAACAGGCTCTCAGGGGACGGTTGGCTCCGAAGCACGCTACTCGACGAATCGATTAATACGCTTACTGATTGAGTGTCGCATGCGAGGGGCGGCGGTGGCTAGATCGACAGCGTCCGCAGCGTCCGGTTCGTATATCGCATCCGGGTGCAACTCGTGACATCGTCTAGATAAATAGTCGAATATTACTGGAGGTTTGCTGTGAGTGAGGCGTGGATCATCGACGGCGTGCGGTCGCCGCGTGGCCGGGGCAAGGCCACCGGGTCGCTGCACCCGCTGCACCCGCAGGAGGTGCTGGCCCAGATACTCAACGCGCTGCGTGACCGGGTCGGTTTCGACCCGCTCGAGGTCGAGGACGTGGTCGCGGGCAACGGTATGCAGACCGGAGAGCACGGCGCCGACATCGGGCGGCTCGCGTTGCTGGCGGCCGGCTGGCCGGTGCAGACACCCGGGTCGAGTCTCAACCGGTACTGCGGCTCCGGCCAGCAGGCGGTCAGCTGGGCGGCGATGGGCATCCTGTCCGGTCATCAGGACCTGGTTGTCGGCTGCGGCGTGGAGTCGATGTCACGGTGGCCGGTGGCTGAGGGCGTGGTGACGCTCGATGCCGGCAACGCTCATCTGCGGGAGCTCTACCCGATGGTTCCGCAGGGCGTCAGCGCCGACCTCATCGCGACGCTGGAGGGCTTCACCCGCGAGGACGTCGACGCCTTCGCCGCCCTGAGCCAGGAGCGGTGCGCGAAGGCCGTGGCCGAGGGCCGGTTCGACGGTTCGGTCGTGCCGGTCAGCCATCTCGACGGCACGCTCGCCCTCGACCACGACGAGTTCCCCCGCCCCGGTACGACCGTGGCCACGCTCGCGAAGCTGCCGGCGTCGTTCGAGCAGCTGGCGACCCAGGTGCAGGCGGGCTTCGACCGGTCCTTCGACGACATGTGCCGCGAGGTCTACCCCCAGGCCGGCGAGATCCGCCACGTCCACCACGCGGGTAACTCCAGCGGCGTCGTCGACGGTGCGTCCGCGATCCTGCTCGCCTCGCCGGACTACGCCCGGGCCCACGGGATGACCCCGCGTGCGCGCGTCCGGATGACCGCGGTGGCGGGAGCCGACCCTGTGATCATGCTGACCGCGCCCGGCCCGGCCAGCCTGCGTTGCCTGGCCAAGGCGGGCATGACCGTGGCTGACATCGATCTCTGGGAGATCAACGAGGCGTTTGCCGCGGTCCCGCTGAAGACCATCCGCGACCTTGATCTCGACCCGGACCGGGTCAACGTCAACGGTGGGGCGATCGCGCTGGGTCACCCCATCGGAGCGTCCGGCCCGATGCTCATCCAGACCGTGCTGGACGAGCTCGAGCGGCGTGACGCCAACGTCGGCCTGGTGACGATGTGCACCGGCGGCGGCATGGGTACGGCGACGATCATCGAGCGGATCTGACACCTTCCCGGGACGCGTCCCCCGCAGCGGCCGTGGTGTCCGTTGGGATCCCACGGCCGCCCGGCGGCTCTGTAGACCCGGGGACTGCGGCCTGCGGGCGCGCGATCTGACGATCGTCGCGCGCCCTTTGGCCCTTTGGGGCCTTTAGCCCGCCGGCGCGTCCAGGAAAATCGTCTTGTGCTCGAGGTACTCCGCCACGCCCTCCGGGCCGTACTCGCGCCCGTAGCCGGACGACCCGAACCCGCCGAAGGGCAGCGCGAAATCGATCGCGGCACCCTTGTTGATCGCGACAGTGCCGCTGCGGATACGGTCGGCGAGTGCCCGTGCCTGGCCGGGATCCCGCGCGAAGACGGCGCCGGACAGGCCGAAAGGGGTGCCGTTGGCGATGGCGACAGCCTCGTCGAGGTCGGTGTAGGTGAGCACGGTGAGCACCGGACCGAAGATCTCCTCCTGGGCGATGCGCGACATCGGTGACACACCGGTGACGAGAGTGGGGGCGACAAACCAGCCCCGGGTGGTGTGCGGCGGCGGGCCACCGCCCGTGACCACCCGTCCACCCTCCTTCGCGGCGTCGGCTACGTAGCCGAGCACCCGGTCCCGGTGGCGCCGGCTGACCAGCGGACCTACCTGGGTGGCGGGATCACGGGGGTCACCGACGACCAGGGCCTCGAAGCCGGCCCGCAGTGCGTCGAGGAGTTCGTCGTGCCGCCGCCGGCTGACCAGGATGCGGCTCAGAGCGATACAGGCCTGCCCGTTGACCAGGGTGGCCGCGGCGACGATCGCGGCGACGACCTCGTCGAGCGGGGCGTCATCGCACACGATGCCGGCGGATTTGCCGCCCAGTTCGAGACTGACCCGGGCCAGGTGGCTGGCGGCGGCGGCGGCCACCGCGCGACCGGTCGCCGTGCTGCCGGTGAATGCGATCTTGTCAACGCCCGGATGCCGGGTGAGGTGGTCACCCCCGGCGCCGTCGCTGGCCACCAGGTTCAGCACGCCGTCGGGGATACCGGCGGCACGCGCGGCCTCGGCCACCGGATAGGTGTCCAGGCACGTCTCCGGCGCGGGTTTGCAGACCACCGTGCAGCCGGCGAGCATGGCCGGGGCGAACTTGTTGGCCGCCAGGACGAGCGGGCTGTTCCAGGCGGGAATGGCCGCGACGACCCCGACGGGTTCCCGGGTGACGTCCGCGCAGGCGCCGAACAGACCCGTCCGGCGCTCACTCATGGTCATCTTCTCGGCCAGCCCGGCGTGATAGCGAAGCAGCGCGATCATGCTGACAGGTTCGGAATGGGCTGCCCGCCGTGGCAGGCCGAGTTCGTCGAGGACGAGTTCGCCCATCTCCTTGCGGCGCGCCGCGAGTTCGTCGGCGAACCTGCTCAGGTGCTCGGCTCGTTCCTTGATTGCCATCCGCGGCCACGGGCCGGTGTCGAAGGCCTCCCGGGCAGCGGCGACAGCCGCGTCGACATCGGCTGGCTCGCCGCACGGCGCGCTGCCGACGATGCCCTCCGTCGCCGGGTTCACGACCGTGAAACGCCGGTCACCGGCTGCCGGGCGGAAGCGTCCACCGATGAAGAACGTGTCCTGCTTGACGGCTTCCATCAGCGGCCCAACTCGATGATTCCGCGGATGTTTCGCCCGTCGGTCATGTCCTGGTATCCCTCGTTGATCTCGTCCAGCGAATAGCGGCGGGTCACCATCTCGTCGAGTTTCAACTGGCCGTTGCGGTAGAGCTCCAGCAGCATCGGGATATCCTGGTGCGGATTGCAGAAACCGAACAGGCACCCGACGACCTTCTTCGCGAAGGACGTGAGCATCCCGCCGGGCAGTTTGACCGTGATCTCTTCGTAGCGGTCCGCTATTCCGGTGAGGACGAGGGTGCCACCCTTGCGGGTCATCTCGTAGCACTGGTGGATGACTTCCGGGTTGGCCACGCCCACACACTGGATCACACTGTCAGCCAGGACACCCTGGGTGAGATCGCGAACGTGGTCGAAGGCTTCGGAATGATCCGTGAAACCGGCCTGTGCCCCGAGCTGTTTGGCGAACTCGTTCTTGAAGGGCACCGGATCCACCGTCACGACCGTTGCCGCGCCGGCCAGCAGCGCACCCTGCACCGCGGCCGCTCCGATACCGCCGATGCCGTAGACGACAACGACGTCACCTGGGCGGACGTTCGCCGCGTTGACCGCCGATCCCCAGCCGGTGGGCACACCGCACCCCATGAGGCAGGCGACGTCCAGCGGCGTGTCGTCCGGGACCTTCACAAGTGAATTCTGGTGCGCGACGAAGTGTTCGGAGAAGGTCCCGAGGGTGCAGAAGGCACCCAGATCGGTCTGACCCAGATGGAACCGGTAGCTGCCGTCGGCGAATGCTCCGGTGAGGGTGGTGGCGCCGGCATCACACAGATAGGAGTGACCCGACGTGCACCAGCGGCAGTAGCCACACACGGGGAGAAACGAGGTGACCACCTTGTCGCCCGGCCGCAGCCGGGAGACCCCGGCGCCGACCTCCCGCACCACGCCACCGCCTTCATGGCCGCCCACCATCGGGAAGTGGAATCCAGCGCCTTTTCCGAGGTGGTCGTCGGAATGGCACAGCCCGGCGAAGAGATTCTCCACCAGGACTTCGCCGTCGCCTGGGCCGTCGAGGGAGAGTTCCTCCACGGTCCAGGGTTGGCCTCTACCGTGCAGGACCGCGGCGCGTGTCTTCATGGTCGTACCCTTCCGGTTACCGTGCCGTCAGTCCAGAAATTCTGTCAGTTCAGGGACGGGGTTTCGGTGTCCCGGCCGGAGCGCAGAATCTTCCCCGGGAAGTCCCCGGTGAACGTGCCGTGATGGGCGATCTCGACACCGTTGACCAGGACGCGCTCGACGCCGTCGGCCTCACCGTAGAGGCGGCCCGCGCCGGCGGGCAGGTCGAAGCGCGTCTCGGTGGGCTGGCGGGCGATGCGCGCCTCGTCGAAGATGACGACATCGGCGGCGCCGCCGACCCGGAGACGACCACGATCACGCAGGCCGTACAGGCGGGCCGGGACGTCGGTGATGAGGCGGACGGCTTCCTCAAGTGCCACCACCTGCTGTTCGCGGACCCCATGTTGCAGCAACATCGTCGAATAACCGAAGAACTCCACCATGTCGAGGTGGGCCCCGGCGTCGGACGCTCCGATGACAGCCCGGGGATCGCGCCAGACCTGGGCACGGGCCTGCCAGTCCTCCGGCCGCGCCGCACGGGAGGGGTT
>NZ_CAUVXI010000073.1:0-23393 GCF_963555845.1 Protofrankia sp. Cas8
CTTCGGTGGTGTCGGGCCCACCCGTACCGGCTGTCGTGAATGTGGTGAATGCATGACCGGCTGTCGCTGGAACGCCAAGAACACCCTTGACTACAATTATCTCTACCTGGCTGAGAAGCTCGGCGTCCAGGTTGTTCCCGACACTCAGGTCGAAGCTGTCCGTCCGTTGCCGGCCGGCGGGTACGAGGTCAGTACGGTCCGCACGGGATCCTGGGTCCGTCGGGACCGGCGGACGTGGCATGCGGGCCAGGTGGTGTTCGCGGGTGGAGTCCTCGGCACTGTTCGGCTCCTGCTCACCATGCGAGATACCGGCGTGCTGCCGGCGCTGTCGCCCCGGGTCGGCGAGCTTACCCGCACGAATTCAGAATCAATCATCGGAGCCACCAGATTCCGGCCGGACAGCCGGATCACCCGCGGGGTCGCGATCACGTCCTCGTTCTACCCGGCCCCGGACACCCATATCGAGCCGGTCCGCTACGGCCGGGGTAGTAATGCGATGGCCTTGCTGGCCACTCTCATGACCGACGGCGATCATCGGATGCCGCGATGGGTCATGTTTGTACGAGCAGCGCTGCGGCATCCGTTGTCGCTGCTTTCGGCGCCGATGCCGTGGCGATGGTCGGAACGTGCCATGATTTCACTGGTCATGCAATCGCGGGACAATTCGCTCACAGTCACCCGACGGCGGGGTCGGTTCGGCCGCGCCAGACTCACCAGCAGGCAGGGTCACGGGAGCCGAACCCAAGCTGGATTCCGGCCGGCAACGACGCGACCAGGCGCATCGCCAGGCGTATCGGCGGGTTTCCCGGTGGCACGCTGACGGAGGTTTTCGACATTCCGCTGACCGCACACATCCTCGGTGGTGCCCCGATCGGAGATTCCCCGGCCAGCGGGGTCATTGATCCCTACCAGCGAATCTTCGGATATGACGGCCTGCATGTGGTGGACGGTGCGGCGGTCGCGGCCAATCTGGGGGTCAATCCGTCACTGACGATCGTGGCGCAGGCCGAACGCGCGATCTCGCTGTGGCCGAACAAGGGCGAACCCGACCGGCGCCCAGCGATCGGGGCACCCTACGAGCGGGTGCGCCCGGTGCGCCCGGTGCGCCCGGCCGTGCCGGAACACGCCCCGGCCGCCTACACCGTGGGCCTTCCCGAACGTGGCTGTCCGGAACATGACCTTCCGGAACATGCGGTCACCAACCGTCATCTGCCGGGCGGGTAAGCGCGCCTGGCAACAGATGCCGGCATGTCGTGGGCCGCCCCGGCCGGCGCGGGAATGACGATCGCGCCGCCTTCGGCTGTGTCTACTGGGGCCTGCGGCGGCGCGGGAATGACGATCGCGCCGCCTTCGGTCGGGCCCCAGACGCATACGATCGGCGGAGTATCGAGACCACGGCGGTCGTTGGACCCGCGGTGCGACACCCGCAGCCACCAGCGATCAGCCACTACCGACACGACGGAAGAGAAGGCTCATGGCCGAGGAGCTGTACGCCACCCTGAAGACGACTCAGGGTGACGTTGAGATCTTGCTGTTCGAGAACCACGCGCCGAAGACGGTCGCGAACTTCGTTGGTCTCGCCACCGGTACGCGGGAGTGGACCGACCCGCGGACGGGCGAGAAGCAGACGACCCCCCTGTACGACGGAACGATCTTTCACCGGGTGATCCCGGATTTCATGATCCAAGGCGGTGACCCGTTGGGAAGCGGCCGCGGTGGCCCAGGCTACAAGTTTGCCGACGAGTTCCACCCGGATCTGCGTTTCTCCCGCCCGTATCTGCTCGCGATGGCGAATTCGGGTCCGGGTACCAACGGCTCCCAGTTCTTCATCACCGTGGCGGCGACGACGTGGCTGGACCGCAAGCACACGATCTTCGGTGAGGTAATGCGGGGCACTGAGATCGTGGACGCGATCAGCAAGGCGTCGACGGGTGCACAGGACCGCCCCGCCACCGACGTCGTGGTACGCCAGGTCGTCGTCGAACGTCGTCCGGTCTGAGTCGGGCGCGGGGCACAGGTCGGGGCCGGCGTGACGAACTCACCGTGGTCGGAGTCGGAGCCGAACGGCGGGTCTGCCGCCTCGGCCGGCAAGCCCGTCGGTCCCGGTCAGCCGACCGGACAACCATCGGAGCCCGGCGGCTGGCGTCCCGTGGTCGGGCAGGCTGGTCCGGCGGATGGCTGGACGCCAACCGCCCAGCCCGCGGGCGGCCCGCCGGGACGCGGTAGCGAACATCCGATCGTCCCGCGCTGCTACCGACACCAGGATCGCGAGACGTACGTGTCCTGCCAGCGGTGCGGACGCGCGATCTGCCCCGACTGCATGCGTCCCGCGGACGTCGGGTTCCACTGCCCGGAAGATGCCGGCGCGCACGGCCGCCGCGCCGGTGGTTCCTCCCGGCGACCGGGTACCCGGCTCGGCGGACGGGCGGTGCAGGGACGTCCCGGGCTGGTCACCCTGGTGCTCATCGGGATGTGCGTGGCCGCGTACATCCTCCAGGGACTGCCGGGGCTCGGCGGCGGTGTGGACAACGCCTTCACCCGGGACTTTGCGCTCAACGGGCTGGCCATGGAGGTCAACGGCGAGTACTACCGGTTACTGACCGCCGCGTTCCTACACGCGAGCATCCTGCACATCCTGCTCAACATGTACGCGCTCTACCTGCTCGGATACCAGCTGGAGCAGATTCTCGGCCGGGTGCGCTACCTTGCGCTGTTTGTGGTGTGCGCCGTCGGTGGGAACACGCTCAGCTATTTGATCAATGGTTGGAGCACCTACTCGGTCGGGGCGTCCACCGCGGTGTTCGGGTTCTTCGCGGCCTACTACGTGATCGCCAGGCGGCTGCAGGCGGACACGTCGGCGATCCTCGTCGTCGTCGGCATCAATCTGATTATCAGTTTCACTATCAGTGGGATCGACAAGTGGGGGCATATCGGTGGCCTCGTGACCGGTCTGGTGGTCGGCATGGTGTACGCCTACATCCCACCGCGTCGGGTCTGGCTGCAGACGCTTGCCGTGGGCGGCGTTCTCGCCGCACTGCTCGTAGCCGCGATCGTGGGCGTATGACGCGCGTATGACGGACGCCCGATGTGCGCACCTGCTGCGCGCCGCCGCCGGCGGTGTTCGTCCGGTAGCGGATGTGTCAGATGTGGCGGATGTGTCAGCCGTGGCGACGGCGGACCGCCTCCACGGCTGCGGCGACCCGCTCGGGTTCGGTGCCGAGCTGGCGACGGCTCAGTAGCAGGGGGCCGTCAAGCGTCTCGACAGTGAGAACGCGTATGTGCACGCCGCGACGGTTGTGGGTCAGGATGTCGGCCCGTACCCGCAGTACAGCGGCCCAGGGTAGATGCAGCCGGTGGATCCCGTCCACCAGGTCGATGCCACCGTCGTCCACCCGAAGTGCGGGCCGGGCGAGGGCGTCCCGTACGGCCAGTACGATCAGGCCGGCCCCGCCGATCGCCACCAGTAGGCGGCCTGGGCCGTCCAGTGAACCAAGCCGGAACGCGAGAGAGCCGATCGCCGCGACCGCGAGCACCACCATGCCGGCCGCCGCATAGACGATCACTCGCCACCACGGCGGTGACCAGATGTGAGAGTCGATGATCCCATCGGTACCGGATTGATCGGTACCGGATTGATCGGCACCACCTTCGTCGGCACCACCTTCGTCGGCACCACCTCCGGCGGCACCGAATTCGTCGTCCCGCATGTCACCCAGCACAGCACATCCCGACCACTGGTTGGCCGGCCGGGTCGGGCACGGGATCCCGATCTCCGTCCGTGGGCGCGGCCTGCGCGGGCCTCATCGTCATGACGGTTACTATCCGCTGTCTTGCCGTCACGCCAGATGACGGCCTGTTCGATGTCCGGCGCGTCCCGTCCGGTGGGGTGCGTGGACGCAGGAGGAGAGTGAACGTGCAATCATCACCGACGAGGCGTGGCAGTACGAGCCCGTTCCCACCCATCGCCGAGTACGCCTTCCTCTCCGACTGTGAGACCACTGCTCTGGTCGCGCCGAGCGGCAACATCGAGTGGATGTGCCTGCCACGGCCGGACGCTCCGTCGGTTTTCGGCGCGATCCTCGACCGGTCCGCAGGCGGCTTTCGGTTCGGACCTGACCGGACGATGATCCCAGCTGGGCGTCGTTACCTGCCGGGTACCAACATCCTGGAGACGACCTGGCAGACGCCAAACGGCTGGCTCATCGTCACCGACTGTCTGATTGTCGGACGTTGGCACCGCACAGCGCAGCGGTCCAACACCCACCGGCGCACGCCGACCGACTGGGACGCCGAACATGTCCTGCTCCGGCTCGCCCGCTGCGAGCACGGCTCGGTCGACCTGACGCTGCTGTGCGAGCCGAACTTCGACTATGGTTGCCGCCCGGCCGGCTGGGCATATGAGGCTGCGGACTACGGCAGTGCTGTAACTGTTAGTAATGGGAAGGAGGCTGATTCGGGCCATACCGACCCCCATGCCGGGCAGCATGGCGACCTGACCCTGCGACTGCGCACCGACCTGCGCCTGGGCTTCGACGGACGCCGGGCGCATGCCCGAACCACCCTGACCGAAGGCGGAACCGCATTCGTCGCCCTGACCTGGCGGGCGAGCGACCCGTTCCTGCCGGGTAGCTACACGGAGGCGGTGGCGGCGGTGGCGCGGACAACCGCGTTCTGGCGGCAGTGGCTCTCGCGTGGCGTCTTCCCGGACCACCCGTGGCGCCAGCATCTGCAGCGCAGCGCACTGGCGCTCAAGGGCCTGACCTACGCCCCCACCGGTGCGCTGCTCGCGGCGTCCACCACATCTCTGCCGGAGACGCCGCAGGGCGAACGCAACTGGGACTACCGGTACAGCTGGATCCGTGACTCCACGTTCACCCTGTGGGGTCTTTACACCCTGGGCCTCGATTCCGAGGCGAATGACTTCTTCTCGTTCATCGCGGACGTCTGCGAGAACGGTGACGACCTGCAGATCATGTATGGCGTCGGCGGCGAAAGTCGGCTGAATGAGCGGGTGCTTGGGCATTTGTCCGGTTATGAGGGGGCATTTCCGGTCCGGGTCGGCAATGCCGCGTTCTCCCAGCGCCAGCATGATCTCTGGGGTGCGATCCTCGACTCGGTCTACCTCCATACCCGGTCACGGGACTACCTCTCCGAGCGCCTGTGGCCGGTGCTGGTCAAGCTGGTCGACACCGCAGCCGAACACTGGCGGGAGCCTGATTGCGGCATCTGGGAGGTGCGCGGGCAGCTGCGGCACTTCACGTCCTCGAAAGTGATGTGCTGGGTTGCCGTCGACCGTGGCCGGCGGCTGGCGGCGATGCGCGGGGATTCGAAGACCGCGGACCGTTGGGCCGCTGTTGCCGACGAGATCCATGCCGACGTGTGCGCGAATGGTCTCGACGAGCGGGGGGTGTTCACCCAGTGCTACAACGCGAAGCCGTTGGATGCCTCGCTGCTGCTCATGCCATTGCTGGGATTCCTGCCGCCGGACGATCCGCGCGTGCGGGCCACCATCCTCGCGATTGCCGCGGAGCTCACGGTCGACGGTCTCGTCCTGCGGTATCGGGTCGAGGAGACCGACGATGGACTGGTGGGGGAGGAGGGCGCCTTCCTGATGTGCTCCTACTGGTTGGTGTCCGCCCTGGTGGAGATCGGCGAGGTGGTCGCCGCCCGGCAGCACTGCGAGCGGCTGCTGAGCTTCGCGAGCCCGCTGGATCTCTACGCCGAAGAGCTCGACCCGAGCACCGGCCGGCATCTGGGGAACTTTCCGCAGGCGTTCACCCACCTGGCCCTCATCAACGCGGTCATGCACGTGATTCGGGCCGAGGAGGGCTCAGGGGCCACCGGCCTCACACCAGTGGACCTTGAGCCCAGTGCCCCGTGAGTCCGGTGCTCCGCGTAACGCTTTTGTTGCTTACCGCGATGATCGGCAGGTCGCGGGTGCAAGCTGTGAGCCACCACAGTGCGATATCCACATTGTGGACAACTGTTGGGGATGAATGACAGCCGTGGAACTCTTTGGGAACACTACTGGTATGCGCTACCGCCACTGGGTAGCCACTCCAAGGCCAACCACGACAAAACCAAACCCAATCAGGATGTTCCAGGCGCCTAGACTGTCCAGTCCGGGGACGTTGCCGTTGGAGAAGTAGTAGACCAACAGCCAGATGACTCCGATGGCGAAGAGTGCCAGGATCATTACGCCCACCCACGGCGGCGACGGCGGCTTGTGCTTGCGGACCTGGGTGACCTGCGGTGATGACGTGGTCGACTTCTTCTTGCGACGCCGGGAAACGGGCACTTCGAGGCTCCTTGAGGACCGTGACGACCTTCGTGGGCTGGCCGGGGCTATCCCGGCCGAGGGCATCGGCCGGGATACTGCGGACCACCTGTCCCACAGGGTAGACAGGCCCGGGCTCACGCCTGGCCGAACGGGCCATTGCGAACGTGTCCGGCCAGGTCCGTACAGTCGGACACGTTCGGCCAGGTCCGTACAGTCGGACACGTTCGGTCAGGTCGGCACGATCTCTGAAGGCGGGCCGGTCCGGCCGACGCCCAGGCTGCCGGCGACTCCCCGGCATCCACGGTGGGCACTCCCGCTGCCGCCCTACCTGCCGCGTCCCCGTCGCCGGGAGCTCCGAGCTGTTTCCCGTTCGTTTCCTTGCCAGAATGACGCTCAACCGCAAACTGACTAGGAGTGTGCCCGCGATGCCAGGTGGATCGACAACCGAGCGGGAGACCGTCATGACCGAATCCACCACCTATGCTGACAGGCCGTGGCAGTCGTCGTATGTCGAGGGTGTCCCCAGGGAGGTCGAGGTCCCTGATATCACGTTGGGGCAGTTGTTCGAGAATGTCGTGGCCAGGTTTCCGACAAGTCCGGCGATTTCCTTCTTTGGTACTACCACGACCTACAGCGTCCTCGACGAACAGGTCGGGGCATTTGCCGGCGGCCTTGTAAAGCTGGGCGTCCGGGTGGGTGACCGGGTAGCGCTGATCCTGCCGAACTGTCCGCAGCACGTGATCGCTTTCCAGGCGACGGTACGGCTCGGCGCAATTGTGGCCGAGGCGAATCCCCTCTATACCGAGGCCGAACTCACCCACCAGCTCGCCGACTGCGGAGCGGAGTACGTGATCTGCCTCGACCGGACCTACGCGGCGGTTGAGGCGGCCCGCCGATCCGGCCGGACCAGGGTGCGCGAGGTCATCTCCACCTCGATTCCGGACTTCCTGCCGAAAAAGGACCAGCTGCTGCTGCGGCTACCGATCGCCAAGGCGCGGCGCAGGCGTGCCGAGATTGTGACGGATCTGCCTGCGGACGCCCGGGCACACGCATTTCTGGACGTGCTGAGAACCGGCCGGGCCGAGCCGGTGAGCACCTCGGCCCAGGCAGCCCCGTCCGACATCGCAGTCCTGCTGTACACCACGGGAACGACCGGAACGGCCAAAGGCGCGATGCTGACCCACCGAAATCTCGTCACGAATGGCGAGCAGGGTCGGGCCTGGATCGTCGACGCCCGCCTCGGCCACGAGGTGATTATTGCGGTACTGCCGATGTTCCACGCCTACGGCATGACGCTGTGCCTGATTCAGGGAATGGTGCTCGGTGCGCACGTCGTCCTGCTGCCGAAGTTTGACGTGACCATGGTATTCGACGCCATCGTCAGGCACCGTCCGACGCTTTTCCCGGGCGTTCCGCCTATTTATCAGGCCCTGTTGGACAACCCACGGGCGCGGAGCGTCGACCTCACCTCGCTGCGGGGCTGCCTGTCCGGCGCGATGAAACTCCCCGCCGATCTTCAGCGGCGTTGGGAGGCCGCGACCGGTATGCCGGTCGTCGAGGGATACGGCATGACCGAGACGTCACCGTTGACTCACGCCGGTCCGTTGGGAGGTACGACACGCCCGGGATGGATCGGGCTGCCCGTCCCGTCCACCGAAGCGAAAATCGTCGACAGGGACGACCCCACCCGGGAAGTGCCGGTGGGCGAACCCGGTGAGTTGCTGGTGCGGGGTCCGCAGGTGTTCGCCGGCTACTGGGAGAACCCGGAGGCCACCAAAGCGACGCTGACCGAGGATGGCTGGATCCTCACCGGTGACATCGCGCGGATGGACGCCGATGGCTGGTTCGAGATCGTCGACCGGAAGAAGGAGATCATTATTGCGGGTGGATTCAACATTTACCCGACCGAGATCGAGGAGGTCCTGTTGGCGATACCCGAGGTCGCCGAGGTCGCCGTGATCGGCGTCCCGGACGCCTACCGTGGTGAGACGGTCAAGGCCTTTCTGGTGCTGCGGTCCGGTGCGTCGCTCACCGTCGACGAGGTGCGGGCACACGCAGCCAAGGAGCTGTCCGCGTACAAGGTTCCCAAGATCTTCGAATTTCGGACCGAGCCACTGCCGAAGATCGGAATTGGCAAGGTCCTGCGCAGGGCGCTGCGGGATGCGGAGAAGGCCGACGTCGGGACGGGCAAGCCGGATCCGGACGCTGCCGGCGGCTGAAGCCCTGCTGGTTGTCACTATGGTCGAGCGGCGTCGCCGCGATCCGCCGGAGCATCCGGCCGGTTCCGGACAGGGATAGGCGGAGGGGACAGGCAGATGCGGATCCTGGTTGTCGACAACTACGACTCGTTCGTGTTCAACCTGGTACAGTATCTCGGCCAGCTCGGCGCGGACAGCGTCGTCCGCCGCAACGACGAGGTCGACGTTGACGATCTTGTCGCGCTCGGTGTCGCCGGGGTGCTGGTCTCACCCGGGCCGGGAACGCCGGAGGCGGCCGGGGTGAGCGTCCCGATGGTGCGCGCGTGCGCGGCGGCCGGCGTCCCGATGCTCGGGGTGTGCCTGGGCCATCAGGCGCTCGGGGTGGCGTTCGGGGCCACGGTCGACCGGGCGCCCGAGCTGCTGCACGGCAAGACGTCGGTGGTCCAGCACGCCGGCACCGGTGTGCTGGCGGACCTGCCGTCACCGTTTGTCGCGACGCGTTATCACTCGCTCGCGGTGGATGCCGCAACGCTGCCGGACGAGATCGAGGTGACCGCGCGTACCGAGAGCGGTGTGGTCATGGCGATGCGCCATCGGACCCTGCCGCTGGAAGGCGTCCAGTTCCACCCGGAATCAGTACTGACCCAGGGCGGCCACCTGTTGCTGGCCCGTTGGCTGTCGGTCTGCGGGGACGACATGGCGCTCGCGCTGGCGCCGGCGCTGTCAGCAGAGGTCGAAGCCCTGCGTCAGACGGCCTTCGTCTGACCCGGTGCCCCCCGTTGACCCTGGGCCCGTTGACCCTGGGCCCGATCGATCCCACTACTGAAAAGGTCCGCGCCGGGTACTCGACGAGGTCGGGGAGGCGGCCGTCGGCGACGGCGACGGTGTCGCGCTCGGGGAGGGCGACGGACTACTGGACGGCGTCGCTGACGGCGTCTGGGTCGGCGTCTGGGTCTCGGTCTGCTGCTGCTGTGAGACATACAGCGTCACGGTCGACGTGCGGCTGACCGAACTGCTTCTCGGCGGGCTCTGGGCGACCACGGTGCCGGTCGGCTGACTGCTCACCCTGGACTGCTGGATCACCTTGAGGCCGTACCCCTCCAGGGTGGCCTGTGCCGCGTCGAGCGGTTGGCTCGTCACGTCCGGGATGGTGATCTGCTGGCTGACCACGGAGATGGTGACCGTCTCGCCGGAGGTCACCGATGTTCCGACATCGGGGTCGGCGGACTGGACGTAGCCCGGCTTCAGAGTGCTCGCACCGGTGAAGGAAGTCACCTTGGGCGTGAGCCCGGCCGCCTTCAGCTGAGTCACCGCGTCGTTCTGGCTGAGACCGACCACCGGCGGCACGGTGAACGCTCCAGGGCCGGCCGACACGCTGAGGGTGATCTGCGCGGTCTTGGCCACCGTGGTGCCCGAAGACGGATCAACCGCGGTGACCTGGTCCTTTGGCGCATTGTCCTGGACGGTATTCGACCGGATGTTGGTGAAACCGGCGTTGTTGAGGTTGTTCTCGGCGACGGTCTTCGATTGCCCGACGAGGTTTCCCGGGATCTTCGTCGTGCCGCTGGCGGTGTTGGCGGTCGAGCTGCCACCGAGGAATTTGGTGGCCATCAACGTGACGATGACGAAGACCGCCACCACCGACAGCCCGGCCAGGATGTACTTCCAGGCGGCCGACCGTCGCTCGGGCTCGGGCGGCGCTCCGGCGTCGACCGGGCCGCCGTCGCTCAGACCGGTGCCACCGCCGCCCGCCCGGTTGTAGCCGCCGGTTTGGTCGTAGGCGTTCTGGCCGTATGCCGTCTTGCCGTAGGGGTCGTCGTGGGAGTCCGGGTAGTCGTCCCCGTAGTAGGCGTCACGATCACGGGAGATCACCTGCGTCCCCGTTGGCGGCCCGGGTGCGTTCAGCCGGGTGGCGAGCTGGTCGCCCATGAGTGGTGGCGCGTAGATGCGCCGGCCGGTAAGAGCACGTTCGAGGTCGTCGCGCATCTCCCCGGCGGTGGAGTAGCGGCGGTCGGGATCCTTTTCCATCGCCTTGAACACGATCGCGTCGGCATCGGGGGTGATGTCGCGGTCATGGGTGGACGGCGCCGCCGGGTTCTCCCGCACGTGCTGGTAGGCGACGGCGACCGGGGAGTCGCCACGGAACGGTGGCAGTCCGGTCAGCAGCTCGTAGAGCAGTACTCCGGTCGAGTAGACATCGCTGCGGGCGTCCACCCGGATCCCACGCGCCTGTTCGGGCGACAGGTACTGGGCAGTGCCGATCACCGCGGCGGTCTGCGTCATGTGGGACGCGGTGGCAGCGGTCGCCCGGGCGATGCCGAAGTCCATCACCTTGACCGAGCCGTCCAGGCAGAGCATCACGTTCGCGGGCTTGATGTCCCGGTGGATGATGCCCATCCGATGGCTGTAGTCGAGCGCGGCGCACACGTCGGAGGTGATTTCCATGGCCCGGCGTTCGGTGAACCGACCCTCGCGCTGGAGTGCGTCGCGCAGGGTGCGTCCCTCCACGTACTCCATCACGATGTACGGAATGGTCATGCCGTTGATCAGGTCTTCGCCGGTGTCGTAGACGGACACGATCGCGGGATGGTTGAGCGCCGCGGACGACTGCGCCTCGCGTCGGAACCGGGCCAGGAAGGTCTCGTCGCGTGCGAGATCAGCGCGCAGCGTCTTGACCGCGACCTCGCGCCCGAGCCGCACGTCGCGACCGCGGTAGACCTCGGCCATACCGCCGTAACCGAGGATCTCGCCCAGCTCGTAGCGCTCACCCACCAGGCGGGGCTCGGTCCCGAACACCTCAGTCACGCCTGCCACCCGTGCTCGCCCTTCCGGTCGTTCCCGGTCACGCTGTCATTGGTGACGATGCCACCCCCGGCCCGAGGCACGTGCACCGCCCAGCTCGGCGGCGGTGCGCTTGTGGCTGACCCGTTACTCCCGGCGATCGTCCGAGTGATCAGCGCGGTGACGGCCACGGTGGCGATCAGAAGGAGAATCAGGACGGGTAGCGACAGCTTTCGTCGGCCCTCGCCCGGCGAGCCGCCGTGGCTGCCGTCAGCTCGCCGCCGGGCCGCCCGTCCACCGGGCGGCCGGAGCGCGGTGCGGTTCGCGGGAGACGGCTGCCAGGCATGGATGTCCGACTGCGCGATGTCCGGCCGGCCGGTGGGGGCGGACGACGGGGTGTGGGTTCGAGCATCCCAGGGCGCGGATGGGGTGCCGCCGGCCGGGCCCGCACCGTCGTCGGACGCTTCCTGGAATGACCCGCGAACGGCGCCGTGGTCGCGTGGCTGGCCGTTGTGGGGCTCCACATTCCAGCTGGACCGAGCGTCCCAGCGGGACCGGATCTCCTCGGGAGATCCGGTGTTCCAGGACGGCTGGCGGGTCCACGACGGCGGCCGCTCCCGGGTGGGCTGCCCCGGCACGAAGTCCGGCCCGCCACGGCTACCGGCCGGACCGGGACGCCTGGCGGTGGTATCCGAGCCCGGGTGCGGCACGGCCCCCGGGCCGACGCCCCGGCGGGTCGCGTCGGCGCTCCACAGGCTCCGGCGGATCGCGGCGGCGGTGTGTGCGAACCCGCCGGCGGACGCCGGCCGGCGGGCCGGATCCTTCGCCATCGCGGCCTGCACGAGCCCGCGGACCGCTTCGGGCACGTCGGGCGGCAGCGGCAGAGGTTCGTCCTGCTGGTGCGCCATCACGACGACGATCGGGTTGCGGTCGTCGAAGGGACGCCGGCCGGCGAGGCACTCATAGGCGACCACGCCCAGGGAGTACACGTCACTTGCCGGTGTCACCGGCCGCCCGGATGCCTGCTCCGGGGAGACGTAGTACGCCGTGCCCATCATGATGCCGGTGGCGGTCAGCGGTGCGGCGTCGACCGCGCGGGCGATGCCGAAGTCGGTGACCTTGACCGCGCCGTCGGTGCGCAACAGCAGGTTGCCGGGCTTGACGTCGCGGTGGACCACCCCCAGGGCGTGCGCCGCCTGCAGGGCGTCCGCGGCCTGGCCGAGGACGTCGAGGGTCTTCTCGGGGGACAGGCGCTTCTCCCGGTGCAGCAGCGCGGACAGCGGCTCGCCCTCGACCAGTTCCATCACCAGGTACGCGGTCGGATGATTACCTTGGACGATGACTTCGCCGTAGTCGTAGACCGACGCCACGCCCGGGTGCGACACCCGGGCGGCGTGCCGGGCCTCGCCGCGGAAACGGACGAGGAACGACTCGTCGCTGGCGTATTCGGGACGCAGCAGCTTCACCGCGACGGGACGGCCGAGGGTCTGGTCGAGACCCCGCCACACTTCACCCATGCCGCCGGTGGCGATCCGTCCTTCCAGCAGGTACCGGCCGTCCAGGACGGTGCCCAGTGGTGAGCCGCCGAAGGGGTGCGCGACTACCGGCGCGACAGCCGGCGGGACCGGCGGTAGTGACCCCGGCGGTGGCGCGACAGGCGCTGGCGACGGGCTGGCCGGTGCCGCGGCACCGGGGTACGGTTCGCCGAAGCCCGGCGGGGCTGGATGTGTCACCGGCGGGCGTCCAATGCAGCTTTCATGACCTGCTGGGCGACGGGTGCGGCCACCGCGCCGCCCGTACTGAGCTCGCCGCCGCCGCTCTCGACGATCACCGCGACGGCGACGGTCGGGTTGATCGCCGGGGCGAAGCCGACGAACCAGGCGTGTGGGGGCTCGTTGTCGCCGTGCTCGGCAGTGCCGGTCTTGCCGGCGACGGCGACCCCGGGAATCTGCGCCTTGGTGCCGGTGCCGCTGGTGACCACGCTCTGCATCATGGTGTTCAGGTTGGCGGCGACGTCGGGCTTGACCGGTCGTTTGTAGACCTCGGGTTCGGTCCGGCTGATTGCCTTCAGGTCGGGGCCGAGTAGCTCGGACACGAGGTAGGGCCGCATCATGACCCCGTTGTTGCCGATTGCCGCGGCCACCTGGGCCATCTGCAGCGGCGTGACCTTGTCGTCGAACTGCCCGATGGCCGACTGCGCGGTCTGCGCACCGTCGAGTTTAGCGGTTGGATACACGCTCGGTACCTGCGCCAGGGGGAAGTCGGGCACGGTCGAGTTGAAGCCGAACGCCTCGGCCTGCGCCCGCAGGGCGGCGTCACCGAGGTCGATGCCGAGCTTGGCGAACGCGGTGTTGCAGGAAATCGTCAGGGCGTGGATGAGCGTGTCGGTCTCGCCGTCGCCGCAGCGTTCGCCGGCGAAGTTCGGCAGGACGGTCCGGCTCTGCGGCAGCGGAAGTGCGTCGGGGGCGGCGATGCGCTCCTCGAGCTGGTGGCCGGCGGTCAGGGCTGCCGCCGCGGTGATCAGCTTGAACGTCGAGCCGGGCGGGTACGTCTCCTGGGCTGCGCGGTTGAGCAGCGGCTTGTCAGGGTCGGTGTTGAGCGCCTGGGCGGTCTTACTGGCCGTCGTGTCGTTGTGGCTGGCCAGCTGCGTCGGGTCATAGCTCGGGCTGGTCACCATGGCGAGGATTTCGCCTGTTCTCGGGTCGAGCGCCACCACCGCCCCCTTGCGGTTGCCGAGCGCGGTGGTCGCCACCTGCTGGATCTGCGGGACCAACGTGGTGACAATGCTCCCACCCCGCTGTTCGTGGCCTGTTACCAGGTCGGAGACCTTGGACACGAACAGCCGCTGGTCCTCACCGGACAGGAAGTCGTTCTGGGATCGCTCCAGGCCAGCGGAGGTGTACAGCCCGTAGTAGCCGACGATGTTGGAGTAGAGCTTCGCGGCCGGGTACTGCCGCTGGAACTTGTACTCGTCGTCCACCGGGACGGAGCTTGCGACCGCCTGACCGCCGGCCACGGCGATCGAACCCCGCTCCCGCTCGAGCCGTGCGGTGATCTGGCGGGCGTTGCCGGGCTTGTGCCGCAGGGTGTCGGCGTTCTCGGCCTGCAGCCAGTTGGCGTTGACCAGCAGCGCGGCGAACAACACCAGACACGCGATGGCGACCTTGCGGATGGGTGCGTTCATGTTGTCTTCACCACCTGCGTCGGGCTGTCGGCCACCGCGGTCGGGTCGAACAGCGGCGCGGCTGGCGTGGCCGACGCCGGACGCCGGTAGGAGTCACTGATCCGCAGCAGCAACGCGATGATGGCGGCGTTGGAAACGATCGACGATCCTCCATAGGAGATGAACGGCAGGGTCAGACCGGTCAACGGGATGAGCCGCATGACGCCTCCGACCTGTACGAAGACCTGCAGGGCCAGCGACGCGGACAGGCCGGTCGCCAGCATCTTGCCGAACGGGTCACGGGCGCCGACGGCGGCTCGCAGGCCACGCGTCACGACCAGCCCGTAGATGACGAGGATCGCCATGATCCCGGCAAGGCCGAGTTCTTCGCCGATGCTCGCGACGATGAAGTCGGTGTTGGCGAACGGAACCCGCTGCGGGCTGCCCTGCCCGAGCCCGGTACCGGTGATTCCGCCGGCCGCGAACCCGAACAGGCCCTGTACCAGCTGGAACGATTTGTTGCTGGGGTTGTCACCGTCGAACGCGTGCAGCCAGCCGTCCACCCGGACCTGGACGTGCCCGAACAGATGGTAGGACAGCACCGCGCCGAGCATGAACAGAGCGAGCCCGATCACGACCCAGGACGCCCGCTCGGTCGCGACGTAGAGGATGACCAGAAACATGCCGAAGAACAGCAGGGACGACCCGAGATCCTTCTCGACGACCAGGACACCGAGGCTCGCCAGCCATGCCACGAGGACCGGTCCGAGGTCGCGGGCGCGCGGGAAGTGCATCCCGAGGAAGGATCGGGAGACCACCGAGAGGACGTCGCGCTTGTTCACCAGGTAGCCGGCGAAGAAGATCATCAGAATGATCTTCGAAATCTCACTCGGTTGGAAGGTGAACGGGCCGATCCGCAGCCACAGTCGGGCGCCGTTGATGGTCGCTCCGATCAGCGGCATGGCTGGCAGCAGCAGGAACACCAACCCGACAAGACCGGCGGTATAGGCGTAGCGCGACAGCGTCCGGTGGTCCCGGACGACGGCCAGGACCAGCACGAAAACGATGAGAGCGAGCAGCGTCCACACCAGCTGGAGCTGGGCCGCGCCAGCCGGAACGTGTTTACCGGCCCGTACCGCGGCAGCGGCCCTGGCCAGGTCCAGCCGGTAGATCATAACCAGGCCGAGACCGTTGAGGGCCGCGACAAGCGGCAGCAGGATGGGGTCGGCGGCCGGCGCGAACCGCCGTACCGCGAGGTGCGCGAGCCCCCACAGCGCTCCGAAGCCCAGGCCGTAGGTGAAGACCGACAGGGTGATGGTCCCGTCGACCGCCAGCACCACGGCTGCCAGCGCGGCCGTCGCGAGCAGGCCCGCGAACAGAAGTAACCACAGCTCCCGCTGGCGATAGGGCGGCAGCTGCGCTCCGGCCGGGACCGGGGACCGGGCGAAGGTTCCGGTGAGGTCGACCGCCTTGCCGCGGAGCGGGGGGAGGCCTGTCATCCTGCGGGCGTCATCCTGGTGCGGCGGGCGACGGGGCGCAGGTGGGCAATGAGAATGATGGGGTGCCGCACGGTACCGAGGCAGGGATGTTTCCGGAACCGGCCTGGGGGTTTCCGGTGGCCGTCTCCCCGGTCAGGCCGGCGTCCGCGGTGGCTGTCGGTGTCGCCGTTGCCGACGGCGTCGGCGTCGGCGACGCGGTCGAACCCGTGATGTCCGCCGCCACACTCTTGAGGCTCTGCCTGAGGTGGTTCGTGACGAAGGCGCGCGCCTCGCCGAGGCTGCTCACCGGGTGACCACTGGTCACATCGTCGCTTACGGACTTTTGGAGATCACTCACCGCGATGACGGGATTCACGGACTCCTTGAACCAGTGCGGGGGGATCCCGCCGTAGGTCCCGGGCACCCCTTCGAAGATTGCTACATGCTGGTTGTCGTCCACACCCACGTAGTAGTGCCGGTGGAGGTAGAACCAGGCCCCCAGGGCCGCGGCACCGAGGAGCACGACGGCGCACAGACCGGCGAGTACCGGCCGGGGGACATGGCGTCGGGCCGAGACCGCATCGGGTGCGTCACCGGGGTCCGGGTCGCGACGGTGGGTGCCGATCCGACCGATCCTGGCACCCTTGGCGGCCGGTGACTCGTGGTCGGGGAACTGCGGGTTCGGGCCGGTACGGGCGGCCGCGGCACCCGGCACGATCCGCTTCTCCGCGGCGGCACCGGCGATCAGCGGGCGGTTGTCACCCTCGTCATCGTCCTCCACCACGTCGGCGACGACGACCGTGATGTTGTCGGGACCGCCGCCCTTGAGCGCGAGTTCGACCAGCCTGTCGACGACATCCTGCGGGCCGGGCAGCAGCAGCGCATCGTGGATGGTCACCTCGGTCACGACCCCGGACAGACCGTCGGTGCACAGCAGGTACCGGTCGCCGGTGATCGCGTCCTGGATGAACAGGTCCGGCTCGACGTCGCGCCCGTCAAGGGCACGCATCAGTAATGACCGCTGTGGATGCGTGTCGGCCTGCGCGGGGGTGATCCGTCCCTGGTCGACCAGATCCTGGACCAGCGTGTGGTCATGGGTCACCTGGCGCAGGACGCCTTCGCGCAGCAGGTAGGCGCGTGAATCGCCGACGTGCAGCACGCCGAGACTGATTCCCGACAGCAGCAGCGCGGTGACTGTCGTGCCCATGCCTTCGAGCGAGCCGTCCTCGCTGGCCATTGCGCGCAGCTCGGCGTTGGCCTGGTCCACCGAATCCGCCAGCGCGTGCAGGACCTCGCCGCTACCGACGTCCGCGTCCAGGTCGGCTAGCTGGGAGATCACGGTGGAGGAGGCCACCTCACCGGCCGCGTGTCCGCCCATGCCGTCGGCTACGGCTACCAGCCGCGAGCCCGCATAGGCGGAATCCTCGTTGCCTTCTCGGACGTGGCCGACGTCCGAGCGAACGGCGTAGTGAAGCCTAAGGCTCACCGGTGAAGCTCCAGGACGGTTTTCCCGATCCTGACCGGCGCGCCGAGAGGTACCGGCATGGGACTGGTCACCTTCGTGCGGTCGAGGTATGTGCCATTGGTCGAGCCCAGATCTTCGACGAACCACTGGCCGTCGTGGGGGACGAGTCTTGCATGCCTCGCCGAGGCGAAGTCGTCCTCCAGGACCAGAGTTGAATCCTGTGCCCGTCCGATGGTGACAGGCATCGGTCCAAGTGGAAGCATCGTCCCCGCAAGTTGACCCTTAGTAACGACAAGTTTGCTCGGTGTTCGCGATCGCCGACTGGGAGGCTTGCTCGGCGGTCGAGCTGGCGGCGTTTGGCGGGCGGGCGTCGGGCGGAGCGGACGTGCTGCCGCCTGAAGGTTCTGTTGTTGGCGTTTTGTCGGCCCGAACACGTCCAGCCGGACGGCCCGGACAGCGGCGAGGACAAATGCCCACAGTAGCACCAAAAAACTGATTTTAACGACAAGTAGCACCAGGTTGCTGGGCGCGGATCCGTTCATAGCGGCCTACCAGCCGCGATCGGTCTGAGGTGGTGGGGCGGCTCCAGCCGGTCGCTCGCGCTGGGGTGGGCTCCGGCGCGGGGCGGGGGGAAGCTGATCTGGACGGTACGTCTCCTGCTCGTGCATGTTGTCGTCGGGATCAATCGGCCGGACGTCGCGTCGCGGGTCGCGCTGGCCGTCTGGAATTGCACGATCGTAGGGCGGGCGATGGCCGACGGGAACCCCAGGGCCGGCCACGGTCGGGCCAGGCCCGACCTGAGGTGGGCCGGGTATGCGGGTAGCCCGCTGGTCACGCGGGTCATGACGGTCTGTCCCACCGCGGTGCTGGCCTTCCCTCCCACCGTAGGGGTCGTCGTAGCGCGGACCGCCACCATACGGATCGCCATATGGGGAAGTCGGCTGCCCCCCTACGGGTTGGCCGGTTTCGGGTCGGCCGCCGCCCCGGTAGGCCTCCGCCGGTGGTGGATACCCGCCGCGCTGACCGTCCCTGCGAGGGTCACCTCGTCCAGGATCGTCATAGTATGGGCCGCCCCCGCCCCCGCCCCCGCCCCCGCCCCCGCGGTACGGGTCGGCTGGCGGAGGCGGATAGCCGGCCGGGGTACCGCCGTGCCGCGGGTCACCCCGGTACGGGTCCGCCGGCGGGGACGGATAGCCGGCCGGGGTACCGCCGTGCCGCGGGTCACCCCGGTAGGGGTCCGCCGGCCGGTCGTACGGATCGGCCGCCGCGGTGGCCGGTGGGACGGCTGCGGGGGGGTACGGGCCTGGTGCTCCCGCTGGGCTGGCTGGAACACGCCGAGTGGCCCGGTTCGCGTCAACGTCTCGCGGGTCCTCCCGGCGGAAGGCGAGGATTGTTGCGCCCAGTTCGATCTGGTCGCCGTCGACGAGCCGCACCTGGCTGGCCGCGCGGCCGTTGACGATACTGCCGTTGGTCGAGCCGTGGTCGATGTAGACGAACTGGCCATCCGGCATCCGTCGGACCTCACCGTGCCGGCGGGAAACCCCCGTATCATTGAGACGTATGTCACATTCGACGCTGCGGCCGATGACGGTGGTCTCGCTGTCCAACGGATATTCGCGCTCCTCCCCGGCGGCCCGGCTCTCCGGCCCGGGCTTGATGGAGATCAATAGGCGCGGCGCCCCCGGAGCGTTCGATCGTGGGCGTGCGGGGCCGCGTCGAGCGGCCACAGCGCCGGGGTCGGCTGCGGCAACGCTGCTGCGAATACGGAACACCCCGACATCGAGGTCTTCGGCCTCGGCGAGCCGCACGTTGACGGGACCGACGAACGTGTAGCGCTGCTCGGCGGCATGCTCGCGGACCATCTCGGCCAGCTCGTCGCAGAGCGCCTGAGTGTAAGGGGCGAGTCGGGTGAAATCCCCCACGGCGAGCTCGACGGCGAACTCGTTGGGGACGAGCACGCGGTTGGAACTGACCGCACGCCGGTCGTCGGTCTCCCGGGCCAGTGCACTGGCGATTTCGACCGGTTCGACGCCGCCCTTGAAGACCTTGGCGAATGCACCCTCGACGAGGCCCCCCAGGCGGCGTTCGAAGCGCTGTAGCACGCCCATCTCGACCTCCCCTCCTCCAGGCCTTCTCCCGACCCTGAGATCGTATGCTTCCAGCCTCATGCCGCCCACGGCTCGGGCCGCGTGGATCGCGTGATAGCGTGATAGTCGCACTCGGGCGAGTGGCGGAATGGCAGACGCGCACGGTTCAGGTCCGTGTGTCTTAACGGACGTGGGGGTTCAACTCCCCCCTCGCCCACGCGTTGGTTGATGTTGGTCGCCGACCTTTGGTCGGCTTTCCGGGGGGCGGGATGTCTGCCCGGGGGGGCGACCCCCCGGACCCCCCGGTGCGGGGCCGGGGCACGCACCTCGCAGCATCGCTCCCCATCCATCGCTGTGCGATGCACGGGTACCCCGACTCCGTCGGTCGACACCAACACCTCCGGTGCCTCCCTCCTCCGCCATGCACGCACCCCAGCCCCGCGACGCCGCGTCCCCTGTTGCCGGGCGCTCTTAGTCGGCATTTCGGGGAGCGGGATGTCTGCCCGCGTCTCTACCATTGCCGGGCACTCTCAGCGGGGCTGATCGGCTTCGGACGCGGGCCAGGTTGGGCCGGTGGTGGGTTGCAAGGCGGGGAGGTGCGGTCCCGGACGGGCGAGGTGGCAGCCCTGAAGGAGATCGCAGCGCAGGGTGCTGAGGGCAGCGAGCTGGGCGGGGGTTTCGATGCCTTCGGCGATGGCGGTGAGGCCGAGGGTGTGGGCTAGGTGGATGACGGCGGTGACGATGGCGTGGTCGGTTGGGTCGTCGGTCATTGTGCTGATGAATCGGCGGTCGATTTTGAGGCCGTCGAGGGGGAGGCGGTGCAGACGGCTGAGGGAGGAGTGGCTGGAGCCGAAGTCGTCGATATAGAGGGTGATGCCCAGGGCGCGTAGGGCATGGAGGGTGGCGGTGACGGCGGCGGTGTCGTGGATGAGCGTGCTTTCAGTGATTTCGAGGCAGAGCTGGTAGCGGTCGTCGGGGTTGGTGGTGTGCAGGAGATGGGTGAGGTCGGGCAGGAAGTCGGGGTCGGTGAGCTGGCGGGCGGAGACGTTGATGGTGATGTGCGGTGGGGGGATGGGGGGCGGTCCGGTCGTCCAGGTGGCGGCGGTGTGGCACGCGGTGTGCAGGGCCCAACGGCCGAGGGGTGTGATCAGCCCGGTGTCTTCGGCGAGGGGGATGAAGATGTCGGGGAGCAGGAGGCCGCGGGTCGGGTGTTGCCAGCGGATGAGGGCTTCGGCGCCGATGGTGTCGCCGGTGGGGTTGAGGATGGGTTGGTAATGGAGGCGGAGTTCGCCGGGGGTGGCCAGGGCGTGGCGGAGGTCGTTTTCGGTGGTGAGGCGGTCTAGGAGGCAGGCGCGCATGGCTTCGTCGAACAGGAGGTGATGGCCGCGGCCTGAGTGTTTGGCGGTGTACATGGCGATGTCGGCGGCGCGCAGGATGTCGTCGGGGTCGGCGAGTTCGGGGCTGGAGATCGCAATACCGACGCTGGCCGTGATGGTGACAGTGCGGCCGTCGAGCGTGGTGGGTTGGGCGAGGGCCGTGACGACGCGGTCGGCGATGGTCTGGAGGGTGGGGGCGCTGGTGATGTTCCCGCAGAGGATGGCGAATTCGTCGCCGGAGAGACGGGCGACGGTGTCGTGAGGGCGGACGGCATGTTGGAGCCGGGTCGCGATTGTGCGCAGGAGCTGGTCGCCGGTGTGGTGGCCGAGGGAGTCGTTGACGGTTTTGAAGCCGTCGAGGTCGATGAACAGGATGCCGACGCCGGTGCGGGTGAGGGCGTGATGGAGTCGGTCGAGGAGCGCGGTTCGGTTGGGCAGGCCGGTGAGGCTGTCGTGCCAGGCGTGGAAGCGGGCTTCGCGTTCGACCTGGAAGCGGGCGGCGGCGGCGGCGAGGATGGTGGCGACGGCGTCGATGAATGCGCATTCGCGGGCGGCGAACGGGCTGCTGCGGTGGACGGTGAGAATGGCGGTGGGGTGCTCGGGCGGGCCGATCGCGACGGTGAGTTCGCCGGGGGCGTTGGTGCCGGGTGGGGGTGTTCCGACGTGGACGGCCAGGTGTGGTCCGGTGTGGCCGGGGTGCTGTTCGTGGATGGTGACGCTGTCGGTGTGGAGGTGGTCGGCGATTGCGGTGGCGGAGGCCGTCCACAGGGGGTCGGGTTCGAGGCTGGTCAGTGCGCGGCGGCCGAGGTCGGCGACAATCTGCTGTTCAGCGGCGCGGATTCGTAGTTCTGTCAGAGCTTTTTCGCGTTCGGTGACGTCGGTTGCGACGACCGCCACTGATGTCACCGCCCCGTCCGCGGTGAATATCGGCACCATGTGCGTTTCGAAATGGCGGCTGTACGCCTCGATGACACCACAGACGCGCTCGCCGGTCAGCGCACGTCGGGCCATGGGCGTGACGGGCAGGTCCTGGAAGGTTTCGACGATTGTCGATCGTCGATCGGGGTCCACCCGGGCGGCGTTCATCTCGCCGTCGGTGAACACGATGCGACCGTTTGGATCCATCAGGAACAATGCCACGGGGGTGTTGTCCAACAACAGCCGCAGGTGGTGGTGGGCGGTCATCTCCTGGGTGATGTTCTGGAACTGGCTGAGGTAGTACGGCTCCCCGTCCGGACCGTCGCGCAGAAGTATCGCCGTCGCCAGGACGTGCACGGTCGAGCCGTCCGGACGCGCGAAGCGGACCACGCGCTGCCCGCCCGGCCATCCGTCGGCCTGATGCCACGTCTGCCCGTCGGCCTGCCCACCCGCCGCGGACTGTCGCGTGGTCACCAGCTGGGCAGCCCGGTCCGCCGGATGGAGCAACATGTCCCAGCTCATGGTGAGCAGCTCGCTCTCACTACGTCCCAGGATCCGGCATGTCGCCGCGTTCACCCGCTGCACTCGGCGATCGGTCGTACCGACGGCCAGCATCCCGATCTCCAGGTGGTCGAACAGATCCAGACGCTCTCCCGCCTGCCCCATGCTGTCCTCACCACCTGCCTGCGTCCAACGACCCGCAGCCACCTACGTGCAGCCACCTGCCTGCGTCCAACGACCCGCAGCCACCTACGTGCAGCCAACCCGGCCGCGCGGGTCGCCTGGAGGCTGGCCGGCTGGGAATTACTCGCGCCCAGCCCCATCTTGGTAACGAACACGTTAATTGTACTTGAATAGTTGCCCGATGTGACGCCTGGGGGTTGACGTGGATGTTCGGGGTCAGCCGGCGGGCCTCCCGCCGAGCGTCGGCTGCGCCCGGCACTTACTGAGCACCTTGGCCATGGCGTCGCGTTCGGCGGGCTCCAGCCACAGGCCGTAGCGGGCTTTCACGCCGATCTGGCGGGCCACGTACTGGCACCGGTATCCCTGATTCGGCGGTAGCCACTGTGCGGCATTATCATCGCTTTTATCCTGATTCGCCGGACCGTCGACCGCCAGCAGATTCTCCGGGTCATTCGCGAAACTGACCAGTTTGTCCGATGGCCATGAGGCGGCCCCGGTGCGCCAGGAATTCGCCAGCGCGACGACGTGGTCGATCTGGACGGCGGCAGCGGCCCGCGTCCTGTTGAAACGGATCGTCCGGTTGGTATAAGGATCTTTGAGCTCGCCGGTCAGAACAATGCACGGGTCTGCCTGCTTGACGGTCACCAGTGTCAGGTCCCGGTGCAGGACGTCGTTCCGTGTGTCGCAGCCGTTGCCGTCGACGTCCTGCCAGGGATCGCCGAACGCGTCCCGCCGGTACTGCGGCGAGGTCGTCGCGGCGTGGACCGGTATCGACCCCAACGTCGCGAGGGCGCTCCCGGCGGTGACCTGCCCATTTTGTCCGGCGCCCCCGAGCCCGCCGGCGTTGGCGGCCGACGCATCGTTGAGCGAGCCGCAGGCGGCCGCGGCGAAGGTGAGCCCGAGACACAGCGCGAGCCCCACGGCCAGCGCCCGCGCGGTCGACATGGCGGGGTTGTCATGGTT
>NZ_CAUVXI010000074.1:0-23190 GCF_963555845.1 Protofrankia sp. Cas8
TTCGGCAACCCGAGCGCATGCGCCCTCTTGTCGGCCAACGCCAGCAGCCGCCGGATGCGACCGGCGACCGCATCCTTGGTCAGCGGCGGCTCCGCGAGCGCACCCAGCTCCTCCAGGGATGCCTGGGCATGCTCAAGGCGCAGCCGTCCGGCCGCGAGCAGATGTCCGGGTGCGTCATCTCCCAGGATCCTCAACGCCGCCTGGACCCGGGCGCCGGCCGCGACCGCCGCGCGCGCCGAACGGCGCAGGTTGGCGTCGTCGAAATTCGCCAGCCGGTTCGCGGTCGCCCGCACCTCGCGGCGCATCCGCCGATCCTCCCAGGCCAGCAGGCTGTCATGCGCGCCGATCTTCGTCAGCAGCACGCTGATCGCGTCGCCATCGCGGATCACCACCCGGTCCACCCCGCGCACCTCGCGGCTCTTGGCCGCGACACCGAGTCGACGGGCTGCGCCGACCAGCGCGAGCGCAGCCTCCGGCCCCGGCGAAGTGATCTCCAGGGAGCATGAGCGGCCTGGCTCGGTCAGTGAGCCATGGGCCAGGAACGCCCCACGCCACGCAGCCGCAGCATCACAGGAAGCACCCGTCACCACTTGTGGTGGCAACCCTCGCACCGGGCGACCCCGCTGGTCGAGCAGTCCGGTCGACCGCGCCAGCTGCTCGCCGTCACGCTCCACCCGGACGATGTACCGCACGGAACGGCGCAGCCCACCCGCGGCGAGCACCGCGATGCCCGACGGGAAGCCGAACACCTCTGCGATCTCGCGGCGCAGCCGCCGAGCGGTGGCACCCGCGTCGAGTTCGGCCTCGACGACGATACGGCCACGCACAATGTGCAGCCCGCCACCGAAGCGCAACAGCGCGGCCATTTCCGCCCTGCGACAACATGGCTTCGCCACCCGCAACCTGCTGAGCTCGTCCTTGACGGTGGCGGTCATTGCGGCCACACGAATCATTCCTCACCTTCATGAGCGGAGACGGCACCTTCATGAGCGGGGAAGACACCTTCACGGGCGGACCCGGCGGACCCGGCGTTGCGGCGCACAGCATCACGGCGCACAGCGTCACGGCGCGCAGCATCGTCTGAAACCCCCGTGGCCCCCGTGGCCGGGCCCGACCGGGCGCCTGACCTGAGGCCGGTCACGTTCCCGGCCCCGTTCCCGGCCATGTTTCCGTTCCCGGCCATGTTCGCGAACACCGCCTCGAACGCGACGGCGAGCCGTCGGGGGTCATGATGTGGCTCGCCGGGGTAGGCGACCGGTACGAGGTACAGACGAGCCCCCAGGTCGGCGGCGGCACGGGCGAGTACGCCCGGCTCACCGACCGCGTCGCGGTCAGCGATCACGACGTCGAACAGCAGCCCCGGCGCGTGCGTTTCGATGACCCGCAGATGCGCTTCGGGCGGATAGCCGGCGGTCTCACCGGGTTGCGGCGCCAGGTTCAGGACCATGACGCGGCGAGCCGGTGAACGGAGAAGGCAGCCGGTCATCTCGGGCACCAGCAGGTGAGGCAGCACGCTGGTGTAGAGCGAACCCGGGCCGAACACCACCCATTCGGCCCGCTCGACGGCTTCGAGCGCAGGCCGGCACGCCGCGGGCGTCACGGGCTCGAGCCGGAGGCTGCGGACCCGGCCGGACGTGGTGGCCACCGCAGCCTGGCCGCGGACCTCGACGACGGCCGCCGGCTGACGGGGGTCGAGACCGGCCACCTCCGCAACGATGTCGATGCCCGTGTCCGACAGCGGCAGCACCCGTCCGGCGGCTCCCAGCAGCCGGGCAGCAAGATCGAGAGCGTCCACCGCAGAGCTCTGGCGCTCGGCGAGCGCGCTGAGCACCAGATTGCCGACGGCATGACCGGCCAGCGGCCCTCCTCCGCCGAACCGGTGCTGGAACAGCTCCGCCCAGGTGGTCGACCAGCTGTCGGTACCGGCGAGCGCGGCCAGCGCCATCCGCAGATCACCCATGGGCAGCGCTCCCAGCTCCGTGCGGAGCCGACCCGACGATCCACCGTCGTCACCTACAGTCACAACCGCGGTGAGGTGGCGGGTGATGCGCCGCAGCGCCCGCAACGAGGCGGCCAGGCCGTGGCCACCGCCGAAGGCCACCACCGCGGGACCGGTACCTGTCACTCCCGCCCCAGATCACGGTGAACGACCCGGACGCCGACACCGTCGCCGGCGAGCCGGGAGGCGAGCTGCTCGGCCATGGCTACACTGCGATGTTTACCGCCGGTGCATCCGATCGCGAGCGTCAGATACCGCTTGCCCTCACGCACATACCCCTCCCCCACCAGTCGCAGCAACGCCGCGTACTGGTTGATGAACTCCATCGCCCCGGGCTGGGCGAGGACGTAGTCACGAACATCTGGATCACGGCCCGTGAACGGTCGTAGCGCCTCCACCCAGTGCGGGTTCGGCAGGAACCGGCAGTCGGCAACCAGGTCCGCGTCCAGCGGCAGGCCGTACTTGTAGCCGAAGGAGACCACCGTCGCGTTCAACCGGTTTCCACCCGGTTGACCGAAGGCGGCGTCGATCTTGGCCCGCAACTCGTGGACGTTGAGATCGGTGGTATCGAGCACCAGGTCCGACTCGCCGCGCAGCTCCGCGAGCAAGGCGCGTTCACGGCTGATTCCGTCGACCACCCTGCCCTCGCCCTGCAGTGGATGCGGCCGCCGGACGTGGTCGAACCTGCGGACCAGCGTCTCGTCCGCCGCTTCCAGGAAGAGCACGCGTGGCTGCATGCCGCGGGCATTGAGCGTGTCCAGCGTCGCGCGCAGATCGGAGAAGAACGCCCGGCCGCGGACGTCGACGACCACCGCGATGCGGTTGACCGCCCCCTGCGACCGCAGTCCGAGTTCGGTCATGGTGGCCAGCAACGCCGGTGGCAGGTTGTCGACGACGAACCAGCCGAGATCCTCCAGGCACTTGGCCGCGGTACTGCGGCCCGCTCCGGACAGTCCGGTGATGATGGCGAGGTCAAGCGGCGCGGCGGTGGTCATGTGGGAACACCCCAGGTTGATGTGGCGTCGGAACCGGCTTGCCCGGCGGCGGCCCCGGTGGCGGAACCCGATGGCCCCGATCCGCGCTCGGACACCGCGGGTGGCGACACCGGCGCGGTTTCGTCAGCCGCAAGAATCTCCCCCGTGGACGGGTCGACCGCGGGCGGGGTGGCGCCTGCCGCTCCCGGGCCGGTCGCCGCGAGCGCGTCCACCACGGCCTGGGCCGTCCGCCGGCCGATGCCCGGGACCTCGGCTATCTGCTCAACCGTCGCCCGCCGTATCCGGGCAACGGAGCCGAACGTCGCCAGCAGCGTCTTTCGACGTGTCTCGCCGAGCCCCGGCACGTCGTCGAGAAGCGAGCGGACCATCGCTTTGGAGCGCTTCTGGCGGTGGTAGGCGATCGCGAACCGGTGTGCCTCGTCCCGGATCCGCTGCAGCAGGTACAGCGCCTCACTGGTCCGGGGCAGAATCACCGGATCATCCTCACCGGGTAGCCATACCTCTTCCAGCCGCTTGGCAAGGCCGCACAGGGCGATGCCGCCGGGGCCGCGCTCGATACCGAGTGCGTCCAGGGCCCGGCGGGCTGCGGCGACCTGTGGCGGGCCGCCGTCGACGACAACCAGGTTGGGCGGGTAGGCGAAGCGCCGGGGACGGCCCGTGACCGGGTCCATTCGACCCGTAACCGGGTCCACCGGGTCGGCTGGGTCCACTGACTTGCCGGACTCGCCGGACTCGCCGGATGCCGGCAGCCCGGCGATGTCACCGGTACGTGCCCGCTCGGCAAGATACCGAGTGAACCGTCGGCTGATCGTCTCGTGCATACTCGCGACGTCGTCCTGCCCGTCGACCCCGCGGATGGCGAACCGCCGGTACTCCGACTTGCGGGGCAGGCCGTCCTCGAAGACGACCATGCTCGCGACGACGTTGCTGTCCGCCAGGTTGGAGATGTCGAACGACTCGATCCGAAGCGGTGGCTCGTCCAGGCCGAGGGCGTCCTGGATGTCTGACAGCGCCCGGCTGCGCGCGGACAGATCACCGGCCCGTTTCGTCCGGTGCAGGGTGAAGGCCTGCGTGGCGTTACGCTCGACGGTCTCCATCAGGGTCCGCTTGTCCCCGCGGCGAGGAACCCGCAGGTCGACCCGGCTGCCGCGGGCGATGCTGAGCAGCTCGGTGACGACGTCGGGGTCCGGGGGAAGCTCCGGGACGAGCACCTCCCGCGGAATCTCGTTGGCACCACTGCGCGAGGCGGGCGTGCCGGGTGACCCGGGCGTGCCGGGTGACGCGGATGCGCCCGGTGACCCGGGCGTGCCGGGTGACGCGGATGCGCCCGGTGACGCGGGTGTGGCGGTACCGGTACGGGCACCGGTGTCGGGAGCCGCGTCCGCCAGGTACTCCTGGGTGAGGAACTGCTCGACCAGCTCCCCCGTGGTCCGCTCCTCGATCTTGTCGACGACCCAGCCGCGTTGGCCGCGGACCCGGCCGTCGCGCACGTAGAAGACCTGGACGGCGGCTTCGAGCTCGTCCTGCGCGAAGGCGATGACGTCGGCGTCGGTGCCGTCGGGCAACACCACCGCCTGCTTTTCCATGGCCCGGCGCAGGGCGCCGACGTCGTCGCGCAGCCGCGCCGCGCTTTCGTAGCGCTGGTCCGACGCGGCCTGGGCCATCTCGCGCTCGAGGGTGCGGATGTACCGGCCGGTCTGCCCGGCCATGAAGTCGCAGAAATCCTCGACGATGCGCCGATGTTCGGCCGCGTCGACGCGGCCCACGCACGGTGCCGAGCACCGGTCGATGTAGCCGAGCAGGCAGGGGCGACCGATCTGGCGCGCACGTTTGAACACCCCTGCGCTGCACGTTCGGGCCGGGAAGACGCGCAGCAGGAGGTCGAGGGTCTCCCGGATGGCCCACGCATGGGCGTACGGGCCGAAGTAGCGGACGCCGGCGCGCTTGGGACCGCGCATGACCTGCAGGCGGGGGAACTCCTCGTGCAGGGTCACCGCGAGGCTCGGGTAGCTCTTGTCGTCCCGGTAACGGACGTTGAAGCGAGGATCGAACTCCTTGATCCACGTGTACTCGAGCTGGAGCGCTTCGACCTCCGTCAAGACCACGGTCCAGTCGACCGACGCCGCGGTCGTCACCATGTGCTGGGTACGGGGGTGGAGGTTGTGTATATCGGTGAAGTAGTTCGACAACCTGGCGCGAAGGTTCTTCGCCTTGCCCACGTACACGACGCGGCCGTGCTCGTCGGAGAACCGGTACACGCCCGGAGTCTCGGGAACTGATCCCGGCGCGGGACGGTAGGACGCCGGATCAGCCATGAACCGAGCCTACGGCGCGCCGGATTGCCACAGAACAACGCCTCCACGTAGCCATTTCACCACGCTGAGCGCTTGGGCTTGTGGGGTGGTCATGACCTGGGGTGGAGCAAAGCCCCGCGGCGACCGTGGCTGGGCATATCTCACAGCTGGCGGGACACCCGTCATGGCGTAGCGCGGCGGGCGATGTCAGGGTCCATGCTCGAAGACCATGAGCGGTGTGCGAAGCATGATTCGTCAGGTGCTCGCCGGCCGATGGCCACGATGGCCAGAACAACCGGCTGGGCAGGCGTTGATCCCGCGACAGCTGTGGGCCCTCACCCCCGGGGAAGGTGCCCTGTGGCTGGCGTCGACCTTGTCCAGACTGGTCCCGAACAAGTCTCTTCACGCGCTCCGGGTGGCATCTTGCCTGACCGGCTGTCACCCTCGATATCGCGGTGCACAGCGTCGCACGACGAAGGAGGCACGACGGATGCAGGTGGATGATGTGACCACCGAGTTGGTCGTCGATGACGCACCTTCCCGCGGGCGGCTGACCGTGCTGCAGGTGAACTGGCGACGGGCCGACCCGCTTGCTGTGACGTTTGAACTCATCTCCCGACCGGATCATCCCGCCTTGCCGCGTGGCAGCTGGGTGGTGCTGCGGGACGCACTTCGCGCCGGTTTGGACATCCCCACGGGTGGCGGCGACGTGCGGATCACTCCGGAACCCGACCGCGGCTGTGTGCGGCTCGACCTCACGGCCGGTGACGTACATTCCGTCGTCCGGCTGGACATGGATGCCGCGCGGGCGTTCCTCGACGCGACAGAACAGGTGGTTCCTCGGGGTTCGGAACGCTCGGCCGAAGAGCTCGACGCCGTTCTGGCTGATCTCCTCCGTACCTAGGAGACTGCAGACGATGACATGACGGACGAGGCGACCGTGGACGGAGCAAAGCCGACCCTCGGCCCGAGGATCTCCCGGAGAAACAGGCCGGTGTGACTGGCCTCGACCGCGGCGACCACCTCGGGTGATCCTTCGGCAACGACCCGTCCACCACCGGTACCGCCCTCCGGGCCCATGTCGATGACCCAGTCCGCCGTCTTGATGACGTCCAGGTTGTGCTCGATGACGATGACCGTGTTGCCGGCGTCCACGAGGCGTCCGAGAACGCCCAGCAGTTTGCGGATGTCCTCGAAGTGCAGCCCGGTCGTGGGTTCGTCCAGCACGTAGGCGGTGCGCCCGGTGGAGCGCCGCTGGAGTTCGGCGGCGAGTTTGACCCGCTGCGCCTCCCCACCGGACAGGGTCGGCGCGGGCTGGCCAAGCCGGACGTAGCCCAGCCCGACGTCGTTGAGGGTGCGCAGGTGCCGGGCGATCGCCGGGACGGCTGAGAAGAACTCCGCGGCCTCCTCGATCGGCATGTCGAGGACCTCGGCGATGCTCCGGTTCTTGAAATGGACCTCCAGGGTCTCCCGGTTGTACCGGGCACCGTGGCAGATCTCGCACGGTACGTACACGTCCGGTAGAAAGTTCATTTCGATCTTGATCGTGCCGTCTCCGGCGCAGGCCTCGCACCGGCCGCCCTTGACGTTGAAGGAGAACCGCCCGGGAAGATAGCCGCGGACCTTCGCCTCGGTGGTCTCGGCGAACAGGCGTCGGACGTGGTCGAAGACGCCGGTGTAGGTGGCGGGGTTCGACCGCGGGGTGCGACCGATCGCCGACTGGTCGACCCTGACCGCCTTGTCGAGGTGCTCCAGGCCCGTCACGGTGCGGTGTCGGCCCGGCACCTCCCGGGCGCCGTTGAGCTTGTTCGCCAGCACCGCGGCCAGGATGTCGTTGACGAGAGTGGACTTTCCCGAGCCGGAGACGCCGGTGACGGCCACGAAGCAGCCCAGCGGGAAGGAGACCGTCACGTCGCGCAGGTTGTGCTCACGGGCGGCGTGGACGGTCAGCGCGCGGCCCTTGGTCGGCTGCCGCCGAATGTCGGGCACCGGGATCTCGCGGCGACGCGACAGGTAGGCCCCGGTGATCGAGGACTCGTCGGTGAGCAGCGCCTCCACCGGGCCGGACACGACGACCCTGCCGCCGTGTTCGCCGGCCCCCGGCCCGATGTCCACGACCCAGTCGGCGGCGCGGATCGTGTCCTCGTCGTGCTCGACGACGATCAGGGTGTTACCGAGGTCACGCAGCCGGACGAGCGTCTGGATGAGGCGTCGGTTGTCCCGCTGGTGTAGCCCTATCGAGGGCTCGTCGAGGACGTAGAGGACGCCGACCAGCCCCGATCCGATCTGGGTGGCGAGTCTGATCCGCTGCGCCTCCCCGCCGGCCAGCGTGCCGGCGGCACGGTCCAGGGACAGGTAGTCGAGCCCGACGTCGAGCAGGAAGGCGAGCCGCGCGTCGATCTCCTTGAGGACGCGGCCGGCGATCGTCCGCTCCCGTTCGGTGAGCTCGAGCGTGCGCAGGAACTCGGCGCATTCCCCGATGGCCATACCGGCTATCTCGGCGATCGAACGACCGCCCAGGGTCACCGCCAGTGACTCGGGTTTGAGCCGGGCGCCGCGGCAGGTCGGGCAGGCGATGTCGCGCATGTAGCCCTCGTAGCGCTCACGGCTGGTCTCCGACTCCGCCTCCCGGTGCCGGCGGCCCAGGAACGCCACGACCCCCTCGAAGGCCGTGAAGTACTCTCGGGACCGGCCGTAGCGGTTGGTGTAGGCGACCTGGACCTCGGTCTCCCCCCGGCCGTACAGGACGGCCTTGCGGGCGCGTTCGGGCAGACCCTCCCAGGGGATGTCCATCCGGAAACCGAGATCTTTGGCGAGGGCCTCCAGCAACCGGGTGAAGTATTCCTTGTTGTGGCCGGCTGACCATGGCGCGACCGCTCCGTCGTTCAGCGACAGGGTCGGGTCGGGGACGACGAGTTCAGGGTCGACCTCCTTGCGCGTGCCCAGGCCGGAACAGTCCGGACAGGCGCCGTACGGGGAGTTGAAGGAGAACGACCGCGGCTCGAGCTCCTCGAACGACAGGTCGTCATACAGACAGGCGAGGTGCTCGGAGTACATCCGCTCACGGTCGGGATCGCCCGCGTCGCGGTCGACGAAGTCGAGCAGCACCAAGCCGCTGCCGAGGCCGAGTGCCGTCTCGACGGAGTCGGTCAGCCGCTGCTTCGCCGACGCCTTCACCGCCAGCCGGTCGACCACGACCTCGATCGTGTGTTTGCGTTGTTTCTCCAGCTTGGGCACGTCGGTGAGGGCGACCACGTCACCGTCGACGCGCGCCCGGGCGAACCCCTTGGACTGCAGGTCCGCGAAGAGGTCGACATATTCGCCCTTGCGGCCCCGCACGACCGGGGCGAGCACCTGGAACCGGGTGCCCTCGGGCAGCTCCAGCAGGCGGTCGACGATCTGCTGCGGGGTCTGGCGGGAGATCGGCCGGCCGCACTTCGGGCAGTGTGGCCGGCCCGCCCGCGCGAACATCAGGCGCAGGTAGTCGTACACCTCAGTGATCGTCCCGACCGTCGACCGGGGGTTTCGCGAGGTCGATTTCTGGTCGATGGAGACCGCCGGTGACAGGCCCTCGATGAAGTCGACGTCGGGCTTGTCCATCTGGCCGAGGAACTGGCGGGCGTAGGCCGACAGCGACTCGACGTACCGCCGCTGCCCCTCCGCGAAAATCGTGTCGAAGGCGAGGCTGGACTTCCCCGAGCCAGACAGGCCGGTGAAGACGATCAGGGCGTTCCGCGGCAGGTCGAGGTCGACATCGCGCAGGTTGTGCTCTCGCGCGCCGCGAACGACGAGACGGTCGGCCATCGTGGGATCCTTCGCGGTCTGCTCGGGGTGAGGGGGCGTGCCGCGGTCGGGACCGGGATGTCCGCAGCGCCTGCCATGTTACGGACGGGGTCCGACAGCTTCGGGAGGGCTCCGGGACGACCCCCGCTCGTGCGCCGCCTCGCCCTCCCGATTCGGACAGTCACGGCCCGTCGGTCGGATGCATGACAACCGCACTTCTGGGCTGCGCCGGTACCACCAGCGTTGGCAGCCCGAGCAGCGGCTGCTCGCCGAGTTTCAGCCCATCGAGCAGCCTCGGGACACTGACTGCGCAGCAGAAGGGAAAGGGCTACGGGATCCAGCGGGGTGTTTACCCGCCGCACGGTTCGGTCAACGCGCGGGACGTCGTCTCCGGCGGAGTGTTCCGACTCGAGGGTACGGTCACCAATGCAAAGGGCGACCACGCGATATTCTACCTGGCATGCAGAACGGCATGACGTCGGCAACGTTCGAGGCGGCCTGGGTAGGTCGATGGTCACCGGCCGGCTTCGATGCTGCCCGCGCGGCGGTCCAACGACGCCTTCAGGCGGATTTCGAACTGCCTGTTTTTCCCGATATCCGACTGCTTGTCGACCCGTCGTTTGCGCCGCCGGGGCGAGGCCACGCCGGCTCCACAGCAATGATTGAGGCCCAGGCCCTCGTCGTCTCGGCAGGTGGGCACCGCTTCCTCGCGCATCTCGAGGACGGCGTGGAGGCGGCGTGCGCGCTCGGCGCGGACACTCTTGTCGACGATGTGATGGACCTGCTGGGCCGGCCATGGCCGGAGCTGATCCTCCCTGGAGGCGACCGCGGGGTCCTGTCAGCGGCACTCGACCCTACCGGGATTGCCTGTTGGTATCTCAACGGTCAGGCGATTTGCCCAATAGGGCATCTACGTGAGGTATTCGACCGATATCAGGTGCCATGGTCCTGAAGTCCGATCATCGGTATCGATCACCTGCAAAGAAGGGGATCATGAGACACAGGATCAAAGGTGACGGCTACAGCGGCGCGGTCGTGGTAGGCGGGCCGGTGGACGTCCGGGAGCTGCCCGGACTGACCATTACCAAGGTCGCGGTAGGCCCGATGGACAACAACGCCTACCTGCTGCACTGTGCCGCAACCGGCGAGCAGCTCCTGATCGACGCCGCGAACGAGGCCGGGACGCTGCTGGGTCTCATCGGCGAGGCTGGGCTCGCGACCGTGGTCACGAGCCACCGTCACGGTGACCATGTGCAGGCCCTGGAGGCGGTGGTCGCGGCCACCGGGGCAAGGACGGTGGCGCATCCGGACGACGCGGACGCCATCCCGGTGCCGACGACGACCCTGGTCTGCGACGGCGACCAGGTGACGGTCGGTGACGCGACGCTGCGAGTGATCCACCTGGTCGGGCACACGCCCGGATCGATCGCGCTGCTCTACGACGCCGACCCGACGGCCCCGCATCTGTTCACCGGTGATTGCCTTTTCCCTGGTGGCCCCGGCTCGACGTTCGGGGACGCCGAGGCGTTCAACTCCCTCATGGACGACCTCGAGCGGAATGTTTTCGGACGGCTTCCGGATGCCACGTGGATCTACCCCGGGCACGGCAAGGACACGACCCTCGGTGTGGAGCGACCCCATTTCGCCGACTGGCGCGCCCGCGGCTGGTGAGCCCGCCTCGGGCCAGGCTATCGGCGGCGAGTCGTGGCATCGGCGGTACCCGCCCGCGGGATCTCGACGAGCAGGAGCGCCACATCGTCGTCCAGATGCGCTCCGGCCCAGCGGTGGAGATAGCGTGCCAGCTCGGCCAATGCCGTGTCGAGGTTCGCGGATCCAAGTGCGTCACGGGCTGCGTCCAGGAGCGGGAAAAACTCGCCGGTGACCGGGTGTCGCGCTTCCGCCAGCCCGTCGGTGTAGAGGAGTAGCCGGTCGCCTGGCAGCAGCGTGACCGCGCGGCGTCCAGCGGCTCCAGCGGCGAGACCGAGAGGCGGCGCTCGGAGCGGGACGGTGAGCAGATGTGCAGTGTCGGAATGCAGAACGACAGGGTCGGGGTGTCCCGCGTTGGCCAGTGTCAGCTGGCCGTCGTGGATCTGCGCGACGATGGCGGTGACGAAGTCGTCGAGACCACCGACCTCGGCGACTTCTGCGTCGAGATCGGCTATGACGGCGCTGAGGTCCTGCGTACGACGAGCAACGGTCCGGAAGCAGCCAAGCACCCGGCTGGCGATCCAGACGGCTCCCAGGCCTTTTCCGCGGACGTCACCGACGAGAATGCGGATGCCCCATGGGCTGGCGAGAATGTCGTACAGGTCGCCGCCGACCGCAGCTTCCGCGGTGGCGCTCTCGTAGCGGACAGCGAGCCGCAGGCCATCCAACGTGGGCGGGACCGATGAGAGAATCGTCTGCTGCGCCGTCTGCGCCACCTGCGTGACATTGTGCAGCTTCGTTTCGCGCCGGGTGTGGTAACGGCTCACCATGACGGCGATGACGGCGCCCGCTGTTATGCCGGCCAGGCGGACCAGTTGGGCTAACGGTCCACCGTGGCGGGGTTGGTAGAGGCCGTCGTGAATCCCCAACAGAGCACCGGCCACCACCGCGGCGACCCCATATACCGCGGTCAGACGAGGGCCCGTCAGCGTAGCGGAGAGCATCGGGCACAGGACCGCCAGCTCAAGGATCGTCCACTCTCGGTCGGCCAACTCCACACCGACGACCACGACGAGCACCGCGAGCGGGGCGAGAAGAGGCAGCCATCTTACTCTGCGCGCCTGCGGCTCACGCTCGTTGGCCTGTCGGTCCGGCCGCATGGGTCGCTCGACCAGCCGCGTGGCTGATGGTCGTAGCTGCACCGCCGTCACCACCTCGGGCTGACCACTGCCTTTCATACCCGGACTGTGCACGCCCAATCACCGGGCCGGCCGGGCCACCGCCGGTCGACGGTCAGGTCCCGGGCGACCACGGGTGACAGCTCATCCCGTCCGGTCGTCCTGACAGCGCTTGTAACCCTCCGGCGTGTAGCACGGCAGGTTCCCGTGGGTATTTATCGCGTCCTGGCCGTTACCCCTCATCAGATAGTTCAGAAAACTGGAAGTGAGGGAACGGTCGGCCGGCCTGCGGTAGGTGTAGGGGCTTGAGCAGCAACCGAACGGTCAGTGGCGTTAGCCGGGCCCGTTCCAGGGTGTAGTCGTTGGCAACCCGGTAGATGTGGAACCTGGCCTCGCGCAGGGCTCGAGAACATCGTCGATGGTCTGGCCCTGCTTAGCACACTGGTGGGCCAGAAGGAGGCAACGAAGGTCGCCTGTCTCTGCGGCTGGCTGTTGCCGTCCGCGGGTGTCAGGTGTCGTCCTGCGCGCCAGCCGTCTACGAGGACGCCCGCCACCTCAGCCGCTCCTGGGCTGCCTGGGCCGTCGATCCGCAGCCGCTGGGAGTCGGCCCAGTGATCCGTGTGGACACCGCGTCGCGGGTCGACGTTGACCAGCTCGCCGCAACCGTGACGAAGCTGCTCGGTCGCTTTTCGTAGTTGCTGGTAACCAGCAATATTCGCTTCGACATTATTCGTGGCTCGAGCCACTGCGGCCTCGCCGCGAGAGGTAGCGGCAGTCGGGTCCGGTCTCGCCCTTCTGGGGTGACCGCGTCAGCTGGGTTGGCTGGGAAGTGCGAAGTCGAGCGGCGATGTCGGCGTAGCGTCCGACTGGGACGAAGTGCACGCCGTCGAACGCTCCTGAGCTTCGGATCTGGTCGATCATCGTGAGGGCGAGGTCCACGCCGGCGTCTCGGTCGGTTTCGAGGTCGTGGATGAGCTGGTCTGGGACACCGATCTCGGGGACGTCCGCTGCGATGCGCTGTGCCATCTTGCTGCTCGCCATCACCATGACTCCGGCGAAGAGCTGGCCGGTGTAAGTGATCGATTCGCGCCAAGCGAGGAGAGCGTCGATGTCGTAGTTGACCTGGACCAGGAGGAAGTCGGCTGAGGTCTTCCAGTCGGGGACCGGGCTGCCGGCCCGCAGGGTCGCGCCGACGCGGAAGTCACGTTCGGCGTAGGCGTGGGCTTCGTCGATCATCCGGCGCACGGTCAGGTCGGTCGATCGGGTGCCTTCGCTGGGTTCGTCGCCGCGGACGAACAGGAAGTCGTTGACGCCGTAGGCGGCGGCGGTGAGCAGGTCCCGGCGGAAACCGAGGAGGTTGCGGTCTCGGCTGTTCACGCAGGCCACCGCTGGGGCGCCGAGTGCTGCGACTTCCTGGGCGACGGCGATGCTGGAGACGGTGGCGCGGCCGAGGTGGTTGTCCGGGACGAGGAATGAGTCGGCGACGCCCGCCAGGACGGCGATCTGGCGGCGGACGCGAGTCAGGTCTGGCCCGGTGGCCGGCTCGATCTCGCACATGATGTCGAAAGCACTCGCCTGATTCGTCACCGCCAGAGTCTGTCAGCCAGCAGCTCCTTCGAACAGGTCGGAAAGGATCTCCCAGGAGTCCTAGTCGATGACGAGTACCTTCGACGCGTGAACCAGGATGGCGAGAGTGCCTGCAGCGCAGCCAGTTCCAGCTTCCCGTCGACATAGCCGATCTTGTCGGCAAACGGTCGTCTGTCGACGCCGTCTTGATCGGCTACGCGCGGGTCTCGACCGCGGACCAGAACCCCGACCACCAGGTCGACGCACTGCTGCGCGCCGGCGACACACTCAAGGTCACCCGCCTCGACCGACTCGGCCGATCCCTGCTACACCTCGTCACCCTTGGTGCCGAACTCCGTGACCGCGAGGTCGGGCTGCATGTCGTCGAGCAGGGCATCGATACGTCCACCGCCGAGGGCCGTGCGATGTTCGGCATGCTCTCCGTACTTGCCGAGTATCAGCGCGAGCTCATCGTCGCCAACACCCGCGACGGCCTCGCGGCCGCCCGCGCTCGCGGTCGCGCTGGTGGCCGGCGCCCCCGCCTTTCAATCGAGCAGGCCGCCGTCGCCCAACAGCTCTACGACGGCGGCAACCACACCGTCACCCAGATCGCTGCTGTCTTCGGTGTAGCGCGCTCCACCGTCTACGGGCATCTCGACAAGAGCATCGTCGGCAACCGGCCGGCTGGTGGATCGGCCTGATGAGACCGGACGACTTCTACGGCGAAGAGTTCGACGTCCCGAACTACTGGGGCGTCGACGCCGAGGTAGCGGAGCTACGTCGCCACTTCCAGATCGCTCGCACGGAGCAGGACTATCGCAACATCGGCAACGACTGCGTGATCCTCACCGAGGCACTGAGTCGGCAGGTGTACGACCCCAAGCTCCACTTGCAGGAGGGGGAGGAAGAGCCACCCGTCGGCAAGACAAAGATCCGGATCGAACGGTACGTCGAGCTTGCGGCCCCCGGATCGAGCAACGATGAGCTACGCAGGCTCGCCAGGTCCGCCATCGCCTTCGCCTTCGCCTTCGCCTTCGCCTTCGCCCAGCAGGTGAAACACACCTCCACCTCGTCCCGACGAGACGCGGGAATCGCCGCCGACACCGTCATCCTCCTGGCGAATATTCTGCGTCGCCTCGCGGAGGACCAGTAGTCGATCCCGGGCGGCAGGGGTACCCCAGGTGACCTCCGGATGGGCGAGAGTGGGGCCGAGGAAGGACTCGTGGCGTCCGTTGGCGGTAGCGGTGATCTGCTGGACAGCGCCTTACCCGGCCGCGCCGACTCCGTTGTTCGTCGCGCAGTCTCCCGACCGGATCCCCGCAGGCCAGCCATATCCGCTCGTTTTTCGGCGGATGCTACGGCGACCACCACTACCCGGACCTCCTCGCGCCTCGCGACGCATCCACCCCAACCTCGCTCCTTGATCCGCATTCCCTTCGGTTTGACGAGTGGAAGGATGACGTCAGGAGGCGCCGGTTTTCGGCCGGAAAATGTATGCCAACCATCCACTCGTGCCGAGCCGGCTACCCACCAAGGCGTCGCTGCCACCGCGGCTACCCATCCCCGCGGCCACCTCTCGGATGAACGCCCTGCGACACGCCGAGATCGACACGGTTTCCCCAGGCTTGCTCGGTGCGCTCGTGACCTCCGGCGAAGGAAGCCGCCCAGCGGGGGCCGGCCCGGCTGCCCCGGGACCGGACACGCAGACTTTCGAGCCGCGAAATCGGGTCAGTGCGTGACCGTGACGACGATCTTGCCGATCTGGGCGTTGGATTCCATATACCGGTGGGCCGCCACGATCTCTTCCAGATCGAAGGTGCGGTCCACCACGGGCTGAAAGGCACCCGTTCGCAGACCAGAGGCCACGAACGCCTCGGCACGGCGCAGCCGCCGTTCGTCCGTGGTGATCTCGAACAGGGTGTAGGTGCGCATGTTCAACGCCGGCATCGGCGCCATCGGATACGGCGTGGTTTCGCCACTCAACAGGCCGTAGATGAACAGGGTGCCGTCAGGCGCGACCACCTTGGCCAGGTCGAGCACGCCAGGGCCGGCAACGGCGTCGAAGACGAACTCGGCACCACGGCCACCGGTTGCGGCGAGGACCCGCTCGACGACGTTCTCCTCCTCGACGACGATCACTTCGGCCGCGCCCGCCTTGAGTAGCCGCTCCTTCTTGGCGCTCGTGCGGGTCGTGACGATCGGAACAGCGCCGACACGGTTTGCCACCTGGATGGCGGCAAGCCCCACACTGCTGGAGGCTGCGGTGAGGACGACGGTGTCACCGGCCCGCATTCCGCCGATCTCCACCAAGGCCCCGTACGCGGTCACATAGGGCATCCACACCGCCGCACCCACAACCGCGTCCACGCCCTCCGGGCGGTGCAGCACCGCTGAGGCGGGAACGATGGCCCGCTCGGCGTAGACGCCGTAGTCGTTCTGTGAGAAAGCAGGTACGACACTGATCGCCTGACCGATCTCGAAGCCGGCAACGCCGACGCCGACGGCCTCGACAACACCCGCGGCCTCATAACCCAGCCGGGCGGGAAACTCCTTGACCGGCTCGATGTAGTAGCCACCCCGGAACATCACCTCGGCCCGGTTGAGGCCGATCGCGTCCACCCGGACACGCAGCTCGCCCGGCCCGGGCTCGCCAACCTCAACGTCCTCCAGCCTCAGTACCTCCGGGCCACCGACGTCGTGGAACCGCACTGTCCTGGCCATCATGGATCGCCTTTCCGAACACGGGGACGGGGGGCCGGCGCGTGCGCCGCGGCGGCCGTCCCTAGTGAAACCCATAAGTTCGACAGTTGTCAAACTTTGATGGTCACCAAACTTTGATGGTCACCAAACTTTGATCCGGCTCGTATGATAGGGAAAGCAGCAGAAGGAGGCGCTGGTTGATGGCCGTCGCACGATCCAGCGGGCAGGAGCGCGTCCCACCCCACCCCGACGTGCAGGCGATCACTCTTCAGAAGGTTCTCGAGGCTCTGGTGGACCCGGTGCGCCGCAGCATCGTCTGCCAGCTGTACGCCGCGTCCGGTGACATCAACTGCGGCGCATTCGACCTTCCAGTGGAGAAGTCCACGGCCACCCACCACTTTCGCGTGCTGCGCGAGGCCGGGCTCATCCGCCAGTACTACGTGGGCACCTCTCGGATGAACGCCCTGCGACACGCCGAGATCAACGCGGTTTTCCCAGGCTTGCTCGGCGCGCTCATGACCGCCGGCGACGGAAGCCGCCCAGCGGGGGCCGGCCCGGCTGCCCCGGGACCGGACACGCAGACAGGGCTATGAGGCCGGGAGGCCTCGGTGTTGAGTTGTTTGGTTGTTTTTGAAGATCAAATTCGATCAAAGCAGAGTCGTCAACACCGTTGACTATCAACGGGTACGGTCAATCGCTCGTCCTGGCTGGTGCTTTCGCTCCCCGGCCCGCAGGGGTACCATCACACACGGCTCAACATTCGGGATGACAGTCTCATAATATGAGACGCTTGATGGGAGGTCTCTGTGGTCGGTGCCGCGAACGTCTACACGCATGGACATCACGTGTCGGTGCTGAGCGCACACCGGTGGCGCACCGCCGAAAACTCAGCCGCCTACCTACTCCCCTGGCTGGTGCCAGGCATGACAGTGCTCGACGTCGGCGCCGGGCCCGGCACGATCACCGCGGATCTCGCGGCCCGCGTCGCTCCGGGACGGGTGACGGCGCTCGAGGTCAGCGAGGAGGTCCTGGACCTCGCGCGGGCCGAGGCCGCCGCCCGCGGCCAGGACACCATCGACTTCATCGTCGGGGACGTCAACGCGCTCGACCTGCCGAACGACAGCGTCGACGTCGTGCACGCTCACCAGGTCCTCCAACATGTGGCCGACCCGGTGGGCGCCCTGCGGGAGATGCGCCGGGTCTGCCGGCCCGGCGGGATAGTCGCCGCCCGTGACGGCGACTGCGCGGCGTTCGCCTGGTACCCGCGGCTCCCGGAGTTGGACGAGTGGCTCGCCCTGTTCCAGCAGGCAACCCGCGCCAACGGGGGCGAGCCCGACGCCGGCCGCCACCTGGTGTCCTGGGCCCGCGCCGCCGGGTTCACCGACGTGACGGCGACGGCCAGCACCTGGTGCTTCGCGACCCCGGCGGACCGGGCCTGGTGGGGCGGAATGTGGGCCGAACGCATCGTGGCCTCGGCCGTAGCCGACCAGCTGCTGGCATCGGGCCTCGCCCTCGACGACGACCTCGCCCGGATCTCGAGCGCCTGGCGTACCTGGGCGGCATCCCCCGACGGCTGGTTCGCCGTCCTCCACGGCGAGATCCTCTGCAGGCGCTCATGACCTGACATCCGCGTCGAGACGGCTACGTCGCACGTGCCGCGGCTACGGCGGCTGTGATGTGGGCGTCGGCGGTCGCCTTGTCGACCCCGAGGCTGGCGAGCACGCCTGTGCCGTCTTCGAGTTCCAACAGTGCGAGCAGGATGTGCTCGGTCCCGACGACGTTGTCGCCCATCCGTAGGGCCTGCCGGAACGTCAGTTCCAGCGCCTTGCGCGCCCCCGAGTCGTACGGGATGAGGTCGGGAACCTGGTCGGCTGCCTGCGGCAGGGTCGCGGTGACGGCTTGGCGGATGGTGTCCAGTGGTACGCCTTGGGCGAGGATCGACTCCGCGACGAGTGCATCGGGCTCGCTCAGAAGGCCCAGCACCAGGTGCGCGGGGCGAATCTCGTCGTTGCCGGCCTCCCGGGCTTCGTTCTGCGCGGCCATCACGACATTCCTCGCCGCTGTGGTGAATCGACCGAATCCCTGGCTGGGGTCGAGGTCCGACCCTTCCCCGGGACCCTTCGGAACGAAACGCTTCTGAGCGGCCTGCTTGGTCACCCCCATGCTCCTGCCGATCTCCGTCCAAGACGCGCCCGAGCGTCGTGCCTGGTCCACGAAGTGGCCGATGAGATGGTCAGCCACGTCGCCGAGATGATCCGCGGCGATGACCGCGCCGGAAAGCTGTTCGAGGACGTCGGAGTGCACCTTCTTGATGGCCTCGATCAGGTCGTCAAGCCGGACTGGATTCGTCATACGGACTGGATTCGTCATACGTCAACCCTAGGTTGACGTATGAACCGTCGTCAACCTAGGGTTGACGCCCGTCCGGGTCCGGACCCGACGTGCTGGTCGGGCCCACCCTTGCCGCGCACACCTACCGCGCAGCCAGGACCATCCCGACCAGCTACGCCAGCCCACCAATGACGACAAGATCACAACACTCGACCACCGCATCACCTACGAGTAACGCCCCCACCGAAGATCGCTACAACGGCTTCCGGTCGTATTCCGGTCGCCCCCCAGGTCCCTTCCTTCTCGGACCGAACAAACAGACGCCAGACCACGTCACGGGCTGAGGTCCAGGAGGCGGACCGGCTGGCCCGCCCACCGATCCGGTGCCGCCGTCGCGATCACCGCACCCTCGGGACGCTCCGGAGTGGGCTCGGCCGCATAGCGGACGTGCGCCGGCGCCCAGCTGGTATCGCGGGCCACCGCGAGCGCGGCCGCCAGGTCCAGCTCCACGATGGTCACCGCAGGCAACGCGGCGATGTGCTCAGCCGTACCCGGCCGGGCCCGATCCGCCTCCACCAGCGCACACGCCGGGGCGTACAGAAAGTGCCCCGGCTCGGTATGGGCAAGGTGAATCAGCTCGGAGGCCAGCCTGTTGCCGTAGCCAGCCGAGACCATCGCCGTGTCATCCAGCACCACGTGCAGCGCCCCGCTCACCGCCCCAACGCCCGCGCCAGCCGACGATCCAACTCCGCGCGAGCCTGCGCGGCCTCCTCCTCCGTCGGGTCGTAACCACTCCACTCCCGCAACACCGCCCGTGCCCGCTCCGCGCGCTCCGCCCGCTCCGCCGGCGTCAGCAGCGTGCTCGCCAACCGCGCCAGATACGCCCGCAACGACAACCCCTCCGCCGCCGCCACCTGAGCCAGCCGATCCCGCGCCTCCGCCGGAATCCGCACATTCGCATCCGCCACCACGGCCTCCTCTCAGTCCACTCCCCCACAGGATACGGGTACGCAGACGTACCCTGGAAGATCTCACCTGCCAGCGGAGATGCGCTACCTGTCGACCATCCCGCAACCTTGCACGGAGCACCCCTCCGCCGAAAAGCGGGCGCGACCAATCGGACAGCCGATGTGCCTGCCAGCCCGCGCACCCGGACCCGGCGCCGGGCGCGTCCCGCTGCGTCTGCCGTTCGTCGCACCTCACCACGCACCCATCTTGTGATCTTCCTTGCCGCCGGATTCCTTTTCGTCACACTTCCGTCACGCTCGGCGCAGCACACCTCTCGCATCTTTGATGCGATCAAGGACTGTGCCGGTCGTTTCCGGGTGCTTCACGGATCGCCCAACTGCCGGCCGCGACCCGGCCACAGGCACAGACACGGCGGTGGACGCGGGGACGGGGAAGCGGGCATGCACCGGGACCTCGGGGTCCGGTAGGAGCGGAGCAGAAAGCTGGGGTTGCTGTCACATCTGTTGACATTTCGGATCGTGGCGGGTGACCAGCGTGTGCCCTATTAGGCCAACGACGACAGCCACCGCCACGAGGCGGATTACGCGAGCTGAGGAAAACGGACCTGCCGATCACCGAGCACGCCACGGACACGCATGGCATGACGCTGGTCAACTTCGCGCTGTTCGACTTGGTCGGCATGCAGCTGTCGCCGCGGATCCGGGACCTGGGCAAGATCACGCTGTACCGGATGGATTCGCAGCGCGAGGTGAACACCGTCTGGCCCACCGCGGGGCCGCTGCTCACCCAGAAGATCAATTTCTCGTTGATCGAGGAACACTGGGACGATCTGCTGCGTCTGAGTGGGTCGATCAAGTTCGGGCACGCCACGGCCTCCCTGATCGTGGGGAAGCTGTCCGCGTCCTCCCTGCAGAACTCGCTGGCCGCCGCGTTGAAGGAGTACGGCGCGCTGCGGCGTACGATCTACGCCGCCCGCTATCTGGCGGATGAGACCTACCGGCGCAAGATCGTCCGGCAGCTCAATAAGGGCGAGTCCTTGCATTCCCTGCGCCGCAGCCTGCTGTACGCGCACGAGGGCGCCATCCGGCACCGTTACCTGGCCCAGCAGACCGAGCGGGCGTGGTGCCTCATCCTGCTGACGAACGTGGTGGTCACCTGGACGACGGAGTACTACGGGCTGGCCATCAACCAGATGGGAGCCGAGGGCCGGGCTATCGACGACGAGCTGCTGGCGCACATCTCCCCGGCACACTCGGAGAACGTCAACTTCTACGGCACGATCGCGGTGGAGGTCGACACCGAGGTCGCCAAGCTCGACCCGGCAGGGTACCGGCCTCTGCGGCCCCGCCGCCCGGGCCATGCCTGAGACAGGCAACGCTCCCTATGGGAGCTGACCGCCTCCGTTGTCCTCGAACACTTCCCGCGTGCGGCGCAGCAGGGCCGTCCGTACGTTGTCCGGGGACAGTATTTGTAGTGGGGTGCCCAGGCTGAGCAGGTACTTGGCGAGCCCGTCCGCGTCGGGGCCGCCGATCTCGACGACGGTGGCATCGGGGCCGTCCGGGTGGTGGGTACCGACCGTCGCGGGGACCAGCCGCAGCGCCTGCTCCTGCGGCAGCGGGAGACGGACCGTCACGTAAAGCGGGTAGGTGCCGCTCGCGATGGAGCGGGAGACCAGAAGTGCCGGGTCGGGCGGGTCGACGAGCTCCACCGCGTGTCCGGTCGGCCGTGCCTGCTCCACTCGGTCGGCCCGGAACGTCCGCCACTCGCCTCGCGCCACATCCTGGGCGACGAAGTACCAGCGGCGCCCTGTGTGTACGAGGCGGTACGGGTCGACGTCCCTGACGGTGGCCTTGCCTTCCCGGTCGCGGTACGACAGGCGGGTACGTTCGCCTCGGCGGCACACGGTGGCTAGTTCCAGCAGCATGCCGGGCGCGATCTGCCGCTCGTCGGGTCTGGGAGTGTGCACGAACGCGGCGTCCATCTCGCCCAGCCGGTACGCGATGCGTGGCGGTAGGACCTGCCGCAGTTTCAGGAGTGCTGACAGTGCGGCTTGGTCGCTGCCGAGGACGCCGCTGAGTGCGGCTTCGCGCAGTCCGACGGCCACGGCGAGCGCCTCCTCATCGTCGAGGATCAGCGGCGGCACCCGGGTGCCGCCGAGGCGGTAGCCGCCCCACGGCCCGGGGTCGGACTCGACGCCGTAGCCGAGTTCCCGCAGCCTGGCGATATCCCGCCGGACTGTGCGGTCGGTGACCTCCATCCGCTCGGCCAGCTCGCCGCAGGTCCACGACGGCCGCGCGGACAGCAGCGAAACCAGTCGCAGCAGGCGGGCGGAGGTGCTGCTCACATCCCGAAGCTTCCCATGACCAGGACCGTTTCTGTCCTGATCCCGTCATAGCGTCTTCCCCATGAGCACCGAAGCCACACCCGCACCCGCGATCCGCTACTCGGCCGTCACCTTCGACTGCCTGGACCCGGCCGAGCTGGCCCGCTTCTACGGCGACGCCCTTGGTTTGCCCGTCGCCTACTCCAGCGACGACTTCATCCTGCTCGGCCAGGAAGGCTCGCCCGGTCTGGGCTTCAACCGGCTGGCCGGCTACCAGCGTCCCACCTGGCCGAACCCGTCCCAGGAGAAGCAGGCTCACATCGACCTGGGCGTCGACGATCTGGACGCCGCCCAGGCCCGTCTGCTCGCCCTGGGCGCCGTCGAGCCCCCGGTCCAGCCGCATCCCGATCGGTGGCGGGTGCTGCTGGACCCCGCCGGCCACCCGTTCTGCATCTCCACCCAGGTCTGAGCATGATCGGCCGACTGATGTCCATGACCGCACGCCCGGACAGGGGCGGCGAACTCGCCGCCGCCCTGCTGTCCGCCCCACCGGACCGCACAGATCTCACTGCCCTGGGCGGGTGGGCCTCCCAGCCGACGGCCGACCCTGACGAACGAGCCACCGAAATCAGGAACGGCGCCGAGCCGGGGCCATTTCCTTCCAGGCCTCCGAGACTGTCAGGTCGCCCCGCCCGAGGACGGCACGGCCCGGTTCGTCGCCGCCATGGTCTGCGCGTGTCGCGGGACCTCGGCCCGGTCGCGGGAATGGCCATCACGCCATGTCCGAAATGCGCGACGATTGGCCAGCATGTGTGTTCACTCCTGAAGAGGCTGATGACTTGGAAATCATTATGTTCGAATCTGCTCAGGCATTCGAGCACTGGCTGGGCGAGCACCACTCCTCCTCCCCCGGCATCTGGCTGAAGCTCAGGAAGAAGGCCCGCGGGGTCGTGGCGCTGGACTACACACAGGCCCTCGATGTGGCACTCTGCTACGGCTGGATCGACGGGCAGAAGGGAAAGTTCGACGACTCTTACTGGCTGCAGCGGTTCACACCACGCAAGCCCAAGAGTAAGTGGTCGAAGATAAACCGCGATAAGGCCGCGTCCCTGCTCGAACAGGGACGCATGCGACCGGCGGGGCTTGCCGAGATCGAGCGTGCGAAGACGGATGGCCGCTGGGACGCCGCGTACGACGGGTGGAGGAGCGCCTCGGTGCCGGACGATCTGACTGAGGCCCTCGCCGCGAACCCCGCCGCTGAGAAGTTCTTCGCGACACTGGACGGCCAGAACCGATACGCGGTCCTGTACCGCATTCAGGACGCCAAGAAGCCCGAGACCCGGGCGCGGCGGATCGAGACGTATGTAGCAATGCTCGCCGAACAGAAGAAGCTCTACCCCTGAGG